>NZ_JBNAZM010000018.1:0-90331 GCF_051195215.1 Arhodomonas sp. AD133
ATCAACGCATGCATCACCTCGCGACCCATCCATAATGCATATCGTGACGGGTCTATGCAATCGTCGGGGACCCGACAGCTAGGCGGCGTCGGTGTCGTCCGGGTGGTGGTCAGACGGCGCCTTCGTGGCCGGTGGGGTTCGGCGCCGGGCCGCAGCCGGCATCGAGCCCTCCATGGGTAGCGTTGGAGACTCGTGTGACTATGCTCTCGCCGAGAGCATCAACGGCCTGTACAAGACCGAGATGATTCGCCGCCGCGGTCCCTGGTCAAACCTGGGGATCATCGAGTCCGTGACGCTCGAGTGGAGGGACTGGTACAACCATCAGCACATCAGGAAACCATCGGCAACCGGCCTCCGGCGAAAGTCGAGATCGCCTGCTACCAGCAACTCAACGAGTCAGCCGAAGCGGCCTGACTCACAACAAACGGTCCCCGGAGAAGCTGGAACGGTTCACTCCAACAGTCCGCTGAATGGGTTTCAACGAAGTGTCCGCGCGAGAGTGCCCAAGCGTGCAACACGGTGCAGATGCAACGACGCAAATTCTTGTATTGCTGAGAGAGGTCGCGCCGCTGACGGGACCGAAGCCACGCCCAACGATCGTCGTTGTACCTCGGTCGTGTACCCGGGCCGCGGAATGGACGCTGTATCGAGAGAAGGCAAGGAAAGATGGAGGCTAGGGCCGGAATCGAACCGACGTACACGGCTTTGCAGGCCGCTGCATCACCACTCTGCCACCTAGCCTCTGATGCGGGCGGGATCATATCAAGATCCTCGCCGCTTGGCGAGCCCTGAATCCGGGTCCGGCTCGCCGAAACTAAAAGGCCCCGGCGATTGCCGGGGCCAGATATCTGGAGCGGGAAACGAGACTCGAACTCGCGACCCCAACCTTGGCAAGGTTGTGCTCTACCAACTGAGCTATTCCCGCTGTGTTGATGGCGCGTATTTTACAGGGATGTGTCTTCGCGTCAACCCCTGTTTTTTTCGGCTTCGGCGGTTCCGTTCACCGCGCGCCACGCCGCAGAAAGATACAGAACCATGGAGTAGATAGTCAACACCGCCGCGATGTACAGCAGACCAAAGCCCACCATGAACGCGGACACGCCCATAATCGGCTCAGCGTAGAGCATGAGCAAGATTGCCACCATCTGTGCAGTGGTTTTGATCTTGCCGAGCCATCCAACGGCCACGCTCGCCCGCAAGCCGAGCTCGGCCATCCACTCGCGCAGTGCCGAGACAGTGATCTCGCGGCCGATGATCACGGCCACGGGTACGGCGACCCATGCGTTGGCGTTGGCGGTGAGGATCGCCACCAGGGCGACGGCCACGATGAGCTTGTCAGCCACCGGGTCGAGGAAGGCGCCGAACGCGGAGGTCTGCTTCCACAGGCGCGCGAGGTAGCCGTCGAGCCAGTCGGTCACCGCCGCCACCCCGAAAATCGCTGCGGCGATGACGTTCGACCACGGGTACGGTAGCAGGAACATCAGCCCGAGTACCGGGATCATCGCGATGCGCAGAAGGGTGAGAATGTTCGGCAGATTCCAGCTCATGTGCGGGCCTTGATTGGGTTCGTATGGCCTGATGTAGAGACGGCCGGAACGAGACTCTATCACGCTCCGCGGGTATCACTGTCTACCCGTTGAGGCTGTCATGGATGCGCTCGGCGAGCGCCTGACTGATCCCCGGAACACGCATGAGGTCCTCCACCCCGGCACGCTGTACGCCACGCAGGCCACCGAAGTGCTTGAGCAGCGCCTGACGCCGCTTGGGACCGAGCCCGCCGATGTCCTCGAGCACGGAGTGGGTACGCTGCTTGCCGCGCCGACCGCGGTGGCCGGTGATGGCGAAACGGTGGGCCTCGTCGCGGACGTGTTGCAGCAGGTGCAGGCCGGGAGCATCCGGGGCCAGGCGGAACTCGCCGGCGCGCCCGGCGATGTGCAGGACCTCCTCGCCGGGCCGCCGCCGCGGCCCCTTGGAAATGCCCACGATGGTGACATCGACGAGCTGAAGCTCCTGGAGCACCGCCTCCGCCTGGGCGAGCTGGCCCTTGCCGCCGTCGATGAGCAGCAGGTCGGGCACCGGGGCCTCGCCCTGCTTCACGCGGGTGTAGCGCCGCTCCAGCGCCTGACGCATGGCGGCGTAGTCGTCGCCGGGTTCGATACCGGAGATATTGAAGCGCCGGTAGTCGGACTTCAGCGGCCCCTCGCGGTTGAACACCACGCAGGAGGCGACGGTGGCCTCCCCCTGGGTATGACTGATGTCGAAGCACTCGATGCGCTCCGGAATGGCATCCAGGCCCAGGCCTTCCTGCAGATCCTCGTAGCGCCGATCCATGCTCGCCTGGGTACTCATGCGTGCGGCGAGCGCGTGTTCGGCATTGCTGCGCGCGAGTTGCACCCAGCGACGGCGCTCGCCGCGAACGCGGCTGGCGATGCGCACGCGGTGCCCCGCGTCACCGGAGAGCGCTTCCTCGAGCACCTCGCGGTCCTCGATCTCGTGGCTGACGAGCAGCTCCGTCGGCGCGCTGTCGCCCAGGTAGTGCCGTGCGATGAAGGCGTAAAGAATCTCGCCGGCTTCCGTGCCCTCCGGCGCCTTGGGAAAGAACGTGCGGTTGCCCAGGTTGTTGCCGTTGCGCACCACGAAGACCTGCACGCAGGCGACGCCCTCGCGCAGCTCACAGGCGATGACATCCACGTCGCCCTTGGCGCCGGCGACGTACTGGCTCTCCTGGATGCGGCGAAGCGCGGAGATACGGTCGCGCAGGCGCGCGGCCTCCTCGAATTCCAGCGCCTGCGAGGCCGCCTCCATGCGGCGGACGAGCTCGTCGATCACCGCATCGCTGTCGCCGTCGAGGAACATCTCCACGTGGCGCACGTCACGGGCGTACTGCTCCTCGCTGACGTAACCGACACAAGGCGCGGTGCAGCGCTCGATCTGGTACTGCAGGCATGGCCGGGTGCGGTTCTCGAAGAAGGTGTCCCGGCACTGGCGCACGGGAAAGACCTTCTGCAGGTGGTTGAGCGTCTCGCGCACTGCCCCGGCGCTGGGGAACGGGCCGAAATAGCGCCCCGCGCCACGCCGGCTGCCGCGATGGAAAGCGAGCCGCGGAAAGCGCTGCTGGCTCGACAGGTAGATATACGGATAGCTCTTGTCGTCGCGCAGCAGGACATTGTACCGGGGCCGATGCTCCTTGATCAGGTTGTTCTCGAGGATCAGGGCCTCGGCCTCGGTGTGCGTGACGGTGATCTGCACGTCCCGCACCTGCCCCACCATGGACTGGGTCTTGGCGTTGTGGGCGCCGCGATTGAAATAGCTGCTCACCCGGCGCTTGAGGTTACGCGCCTTGCCCACGTAAATGATCGCGCCGCGGGCATCGAGCATGCGGTAGACGCCCGGGCCCTGGGGCAGCGTCCGAAGTATCGGTTTGGCGTCGAATGCGGTTTCGGGGGTATGGGTCATGAGCGATCGTCCGGCTCAGGCATCACCGTCGACCAACCCATAGCGTATCACCAGACGGGTGAGCTCGACGTCATTGGAAACGCCGAGCTTCTCGTAGAGGCGGTAGCGGTAGGTGCTCACCGTCTTGGGGCTCAGGCACAGGCGGTCGGAAATCTCCTGGAGGCGATAGCCCTCGGTGACCATCATCATGACCTGCATCTCGCGCTGGGAGAGCTTGTCGAAGGGCCGGTCACCGCCCTCGAGTCCGGCAATCGCCATCTGCTGGGCAATGTCCGCGCCAATGTAGCGCCGCCCTGCCGCCACGGTACGAATCGCGCGGATGATCTCGCGTTCATCGCAGCCCTTGGTGAGATAACCCATGGCGCCGGCTTCGAGCAGACTGCTGGGGTACGGTTCGCGCACGTGTACGGTCAGCGCGATGACCCGCAGGCCCGGATCCACCCGCAACAGTTTGCGCGTGGCCTCCAGACCGCCGATGCCGGGCATGTGCACGTCCATGAGCACCACGTCCGGACACTCGGCACGCACCAGGCGCAGGGCCTCCTCACCGGACTCCGCCTCGCCGACCACGTGGATGTCGTCGGCCTCGTCGAGGATCCGATGAATCCCGGCGCGCACCAATTGATGATCGTCCACCAGCAGAACCTTGGTCATCCCGACCGTGGCCTCCCTCTTCGTCCAATGCCCGTCAACCGCCGGGCGCCGCCACCCGGCAATAGCAAATGGTTGTTATTCTATCATTCCCCCCCCGTATCCGAGGCCAGCATATGCTCCGCCTCGGGCATGGCTACCGCGGCGAATGCCGCCAGAACCCCCATCGCACCGAGCACAGTGATCACCCAGGTGACCCCCGCCACCTGTGCCAGCACGCCGAGCAGTCCGCCCGCGAGCGCCAGCAGGCCGACAGAGGTATTGGAAAACGCCACGTAAAGCGGGCGCTCGTCCGAGGGCGCGGCATCCACCAGATAGGTCTTGCGCCCGAGGCGCACCCCCTGTTCCGCGATGCCGAGCAGCACGAAAACCACCGCATAGAGCCACGGCGAGCGTATCGCTTCCGGCAGAGCGCCCACGGCCAGCGCCATGACCGCGATGGCCATCGCCAGCCAGCCGCTGGCGATCATCACCGAGCGGCTGGAGCGATCGGAGAAACTGCCCCATACGGGGCTGCTCAATACATTGCCCAGACCCACGGTTATGACGAAGAGGCCCAGCGCCGCAACGCCGTCGGTGAAGAGATCCTGGGCGTAGAGTGCATAGAACGGCATGGCGAGCTCCACGCTCAGCAGCAGCGCCCGCACTGCCAGAAAACGGCGATACCCGGGTACTTTCGCCACCAAACCGAATCCCGCCCGCAGCTCATCGGCGAGCCGGCGGCCACCCTGGGTCGCTCCAGCGCGCTCGGTGATGGCGGCGAAAAGCGCCGCCGCAAGCGCCCACAATCCGGCCGCCACGAGCACGGGCACGACGTAAGCGGACGCAGGCGCATCGGTACCCAGCCAGTACTGCAACAGGCCGCCGGCGACCATGGTGAGCACGCCACCGATCATCGCACGATTGGAGAGCATCATGCCGCGCCGGCCCTTGGGCACGGTTTTGCCGGTAACGTCCTGAAACGCCACGGAGCCGGTGCCGCTGGCCACGCTGAATGCGGTGAAAAGTACCAGCGTGGCGATACCCGCCGGCAGTGGCGGCAATGCCACCGCCGCTACCGCGATCAGCACGAGTGCCGCGGCCTGGGTCGAACCGGCCCCTGCCCAGACCGTCTTACGCCGCGCCACGGCGCGGATACGCCCGGCCACGAACAGCTGCGGCAACAACGACCCCACCTGCTTGATCGGCATGAGCAGTCCGACGACCGCCGCGGGTGCGCCCAGCGCCCCCAACAGCCACGGCAGCACGAGATTGGGTCCGGCGATCTGCTCGGCGAGCTTGGTGCACGCCCCGTTGGCCACATTGAGCATGTAGTTGCGCGGCAGATCGGTACAGGCGGAATCGGGAATCGCCTCACAGGCACGTTCGTCGGAATCGTCACCGCTTAGAATTCTGTACGCCTGATCCAGGCGCTGAGCCATGGTGCTCAAGCTGACCAACCTCCCGTCACCAACAATTGCCCCCAAACGGCGGCGCCACCCGCCATGGGCACCGCCAGCAACAGCAACGCCGCGCGCAACGCCAGGCGCGGACAGCCCGCCGCGGCGATAAGCCCGACCTTCACCACCACCGAGCTCGCCGCCGCGATCACCACGGCGAGGACGGCCGCGGTAACGCCGAGATCCCCGCCGTAGAGCTGCGCAACGGACAGGGTGATGGCGTTGACGTCGGCGATGGCCGTCACTGCGGCCACCGCATACAGCGCCCCCGTGCCCAGAAAGCGGTAGCCGGCTTCGGCAATGGCGGTCACCGCCACCAACAAGACGCCGAACCGCAGCGTCTCGCGGAGCCGGAACGGCGAGCCGGTCGCCAGCGCCTCTCCGACGTCCTGACCGCGCACCCCCAGCCACAGAATCACCGCCACCAGCACACACACACCGGCCATCACGGCCAGCGACGGCGCGGCGGCCAACGCGAGCGACGGCGAGACCACAAAGGCCACCACCAGCATACGCGGGAAGACCATCGCCTGCGCGAGCGTGATGCCGACGAGCAAAAGCGCGTCGCGGCCGCCGTTGTTCCGCGCGAGCCGGGCGAAACTCAGCGTCAGCGCCGATGACGAGGCCATGCCGCCGAATACGCCGGTGAGCAGGATGCCCCGCGTCTCGCCCAGCAACCGTACGGCGAAGTGCCCGGTGAATGCGATGGCAGCGATCAAAACCACCAGCCACCACAGGCGATTGGGGTTGAACGCCTCCCAGGGCCCCATGCCGGTATCGGGCAGCAGCGGCAACACCACCACCGAGAGCATGAGAAGCTTGAGCGCGGCGAGCAGCTCCTCACGGTCCAACCGCTCCAGCCAGTCGTGCAGCTCCGGCTTGAGCCCGAGCAGCACCGTGACCACGACCGCGCCGGCCCCCGCCACCGCGGGTTGCCCCATGGTGGCGAGCGCTCCCAGCGTAAACGCGATGAACGAGGCCATTTCGCTGGTGATGCCGTATTCCCGGCGCTCCCAGGTGGAGACGATGTGCGCGGAGACGAGAATGACGGCCATGGCGAACAGCGCCACCGCCATGACGACGGCACCGAGCAGCGCCGCGAGCAGGCCGGACGCGCCGCCGGCGAGGCCAATGAGCGCGAACGTGCGCAATCCCGCGACGCGTTGCCCCTCACCCGCCTCGCGTTGCTGCCAACCCCGTTCCAGGCCGATCAACAGACCGATGCCCAGGGCAACCGCCAGATTGGCGAACAGCTCGATGTTGGCTGCCTGTTCGATCTGCATGATTTGATACGTTACCAGTCAGCGCGGCGCGGCGGCACCGCGTGATACAGCAGGCGGCCCATGGAGAACGCGATGGCGCAACGGATCACCCCCCTCCACCCCACCCCCGGCGAGCCGTGCACCCTGGAAGGTACGTACCTCACCGCACCGCTGGCACCGGAGGAGCACCAGGGCTTGTTCGTCTACGCCAACTTCGTCACCAGCCTCGACGGGCGCATCGCCGAACATGGCGCCGACGGCGTGGATGCCGTGCCCGATGACATTGCCAATCCGCGGGACTGGCGCCTTTTTCAGGAGCTCGCCGCGCGTGCCGACGTGCTGATCTCCTCCGGGCGCTATTTCCGCGATCTGGAGGCCGGCCGTGCACAGGACGTGCTGCCCGTGGGCACGACCGGGGCGTTCGCCGACCTGCGTGCGTGGCGGCGGGAACAGGGCCTGCGGGAACAGCCCGACGTGGCGATTATCAGCGCCACGCTGGACTTCACCGTACCGGCGCTTCTGCGCCGCCAGGGGCGGCGCATCCTCGTACTCACCGGCAGCGACGCAGACGTGGAACGTCGCCGGGCCCGCGAGGCGGAAGGCGCCGACGTGGTGGTCGTCTCATCCGGGGCAGGCGTGCGCGGCGCCGACGCCACGCGCGCCCTCGCCGAGCGCGGCTACCGGCATGCCTACTCGGTCACCGGTCCGTGGGTGCTGCAAACCCTGGTGGCGGACGGCTGCCTCGATACGCTCTTTCTGACCACCGTGCCGCGTCTCATCGGCGGGCGGGGGTATACCAGCATCTTCGAGGGCGAGCGCCTGTCACCCGCCGCGGACTGGCGCCTTCGCTGGCTCTACCACGACCCCCATGCCCCGGGGCCCGGCGGGCAGTTCTTCGCCCGCTACGACCGGCCCTGAGCGACCGTCAGCTCATCCCTTGCCCGGCAGGCCACCGTGGGTGAGCGCCTGCGGGTCGAGCAGGCGTTCGAGCTCGGCCTCGGAGAGGTCGGTCATCTCGGCGGCCACCTCGCGGACGGGTCGGCCCTCCTGATAGGCCCGCTTGGCGATGGCCGCGCCTTTCTCATAGCCGATGACGGCATTGAGCGCGGTCACGAGGATGGGATTACGCGAGAGGGCGTCATCGAGCTTGTCCTCGTTCACCGTGAAGCCGGCGACGGCGTCGTCGGCGAGTGCCCGGGAAGCATTCGCCAGCAGCGTCACGCTCTGGAGCACGTTGTGGGCGATCACCGGGAGCATCACGTTCAGCTGGAAGTTACCGGACTGCCCCGCGACGCCCACGGTCGCGTCATTGCCCATCACCTGCGCGGCGACCATGGCCACGGACTCCGGAATGACGGGATTGACCTTGCCCGGCATGATGCTGCTGCCCGGCTGCAGCGCCGGCAGCGCGATCTCGCCGAGCCCGGCGAGCGGGCCGCTGTTCATCCAGCGCAGATCGTTGGCGATCTTCATCAGGCTCACCGCCACGGTGCGGAGCTGGCCGGAGAGCTCCACGGCCGCGTCCTGGGCGCTCAGGGCCTCGAAGTAGTCGTCCGCCGCCCGGAACGGCACCTTGGTCTCGTCGGCGAGGCGTCTCGCGACCCCCGCGCCGAAGTCCGGATGGGCATTGATGCCCGTGCCCACTGCGGTGCCTCCCTGGGCGAGCGCGCACACGCGCGCGAGCGAATCCCGCAGCCGCGCCGCACCGTTTCGCACCTGCGCGGCCCAGCCGCCGAGCTCCTGGCCCAGAGACACCGGCATCGCATCCATGAGGTGGGTGCGCCCTGTCGTGGTGACGCCCCGGAGCTCCTTCGCCCGGGTTTCGATGGTCCCGGCGAGATGATCCAGCGCCGGCAGCAGGGTCTCGTGACAGGCGAGCGCCGCGCTCACGTGGATGGCGGTGGGGATCACGTCATTGCTACTCTGGCCCATGTTGACGTGATCGTTGGGGTGCACGGCGGAGGCAAGCTCTTCACTGGCGAGGTGGGCGATCACCTCGTTGGCGTTCATATTGCTGCTGGTGCCCGACCCCGTCTGGAAAACGTCCACGGGGAAGTGCTCGTCGTACTCGCCGCTCGCCACGGCGCGGGCGGCGACGGCGATCGCGGCGGCGATGTCGTGATCGAGCAGGCCGAGATCGGCATTGGTTTCCGCGGCCGTGGCCTTGATCAGGCCGAGGGCGCGGATGAACTCCCGCGGCATCGTCAGCCCGCTGATGGGGAAATTCTCCACCGCGCGCTGGGTCTGCGCCCCGTAGAGCGCCTGCGCGGGCACCCGCAGCTCGCCCATGCTGTCGTGCTCGATGCGATAGTCCTGGTCGCTCATCAGTTGCCTCCCTTACCGTGGATGCGACGCCCCCTCGCCGGGGGTAAAATCACTGGTTTTCTCTTCTCGCCGTTAGCAACCTGGAGACCCTCGACCTCATGGAGCTCACGCGACTCACCGCCATCTCGCCCGTGGACGGCCGCTATGGCAGCAAGGCCAGCGCCCTGCAGCCGCTGGTCAGCGAGTACGGTCTCATCCGCCAGCGCGTCACAGTCGAGGTGCGATGGCTGCAGGCGCTCGCCGCCGAGCCGGCGATCGCCGAGGTACCGGCGCTCTCCGCGGACGCCAGCGCCGCACTGGATGGGATCGTCGAGCATTTCGATCTCGCCGCCGCCGAGCGCGTGAAAGCCATCGAGGGCACCACCAACCACGATGTAAAGGCGGTGGAGTACTTCCTCAAGGAACGCTTCGCCGACCATCCGGAGCTCGCGCGCATCAGCGAGTTCACGCACTTCGCATGTACCTCCGAGGACATCAACAACCTCGCCTACGCCCTGATGCTCCGCGCGGCGCGCAACGAGGTGCTGCTGCCGTGCATCGACGCCATTATCGAACAGCTCCGCGGGCTCGCGCACGCCTTCGCGGAGCTGCCCATGCTCTCGCGCACCCATGGCCAGCCCGCCTCTCCCACCACCCTGGGCAAGGAGATCGCCAACGTCGTGGTACGGCTGCGCCGCCAGCGCGAGCAGCTCGCCGGTGTCGCCATCCTGGGCAAGATCAACGGCGCCGTGGGCAACTACAACGCCCACACCGCCGCCTACCCGGAAGTGGACTGGCCAGCGTTCGCCAGGCGTTATGTCGAGGGCCTGGATCTCGACTGGAACGCCTACACCACCCAGATCGAGCCCCATGACTACATCGCCGAGCTCTTCGACGCGCTCGCGCGATGGAACACCGTGGCCATCGACCTCGCCCGCGACGTCTGGGGCTACATCAGCCTGGGCTACTTCCGCCAGCGCCTGGTGGAAGGCGAAGTGGGCTCATCGACCATGCCCCACAAGGTCAATCCCATCGACTTCGAGAACGCCGAGGGCAACCTGGGTATCGCCAACGCGATGCTCGAGCACCTGGCACGCAAGCTCCCGGTCTCGCGCTGGCAGCGCGATCTCACCGACTCCACGGTGCTGCGCAACATCGGCGTGGGCCTGGCCCACACCGTGATCGCCTGCCAGGCGCTGGAGAAAGGCCTGGGGAAACTCGAAGCGGACGAAACCCGGCTCGCCGAAGATCTGGACGCCAACTGGGAAGTCCTCGGCGAGGCGATCCAGACGGTCATGCGCCGCTACGGCATCGAGCAGCCCTACGAAAAGCTCAAGGCGCTCACCCGCGGCAAGCGCGTGGACCAGGCCGGCCTCGCCGATTTCGTGGACACGCTGGAGCTGCCGGAGACGGTCAAGGCCGAGCTCGCCGCCCTGACCCCGGCACGCTATATCGGCCTTGCCGCGGAACAGGCGCGGAACGTCTGAATGACGGCACTACTTGGCGGCCTGACCCCGGAGGCGTTTCTCGCGGAGTACTGGCAGCAGCGCCCGCTGCTGGTGCGCGGCGCGTTCGAGCGCCTGCCGGTGGCCATCTCACCGGAAGAGCTCGCCGGCCTCGCTCTGGAGAGTGACGTGGAGTCGCGGGTGGTCATGGGCGAGACCGCGCGCGAGGACTGGATGGTAGTGCACGGACCGTTCGAGGCGGAGTTCTTCACCGAGACACCGGACGACGACTGGACCCTGCTCGTCCAGGACGTGGACAAGCACCTGCCGGCCTTCGCGGCGATGCTCGCACCGTTTCGCTTCCTGCCGGACTGGCGGATCGACGATCTCATGGTGAGCTACGCTGCCCCCGGTGGAACGGTCGGCCCCCACCTGGACCGCTACGACGTCTTCCTGATCCAGGCGAGTGGCCACCGGCGCTGGAAGATCCAGCAACCGGCCCCGGCGCACGAGCGCCTGCGTGACCACCCGCAGCTGCGCCTGCTCGCGGACTTCGAAGCCACCGATGAATGGGTCCTCGGCCCGGGTGACATGCTCTACCTGCCGCCGGGGGTGCCCCACTACGGCATCGCCGAAGACGACTGCGTCACTTATTCCGTGGGTTTCCGGGCCCCGTCCGGCCCGGAGCTGCTGGCCGCATGGGCGACAGAACGTCAGGCCGCCCCCGGCGACGACGACCGCTACCGCGACCCACCGGGGGCAACCGCCACGCCGGGCGCACTCTCCGCCGACACCCTGGCGGCGCTGCGTCGGCTCGTCCGCGAGGCCGCAGCCGCCCCGGACGCGACCCTGGACGACTGGATCGCCCGCCACCTGACCGAGCCCAAACCCGCCTTTCGGCAGCTTCACGCAACCGGCAACAATGATGCCGACGCCATCGCCGCGCGCCTTGCCGCCGGCGAAACCGCTCATCTCAACCCGGCCGTGCGCCTGCTGATCGCCGATACGGCGAGCGGACGCGCCGTGTACATCCATGGCGAGCTGGCGGAGGTTGCCGCGCCGGCGCACGCTGTCGCCGAGCGACTCGCCCACCACCACCGCCTTGAACACGCCGACCTGCCGGCTGCCGGCGCCGGGCGCGATACCGCACTCGAGCTGCTGGCGCGCTGGCGTGGTTACGGCTATGTGCTGTTCGACGAGGATCTGGAGGACGTCGAGAGCGATGAACATTGACGACCTGGAGTTCCGTACCGGCGACTGGGAGACCCTGGCGCCCTATGCTGCGCCGCTGCGCGCTGCCGTTTTCATCGAGGAACAGTCCGTCCCCGAAGACCTGGAATGGGACGGCATCGACGACGAGTGCCTCCACGTGGTGGCACTCACGCCGGACGGCACCTGTGTAGCGACCGCACGGCTGACCACCGACGAACACATCGGCCGCATGGCCGTCCACCCCGACTGGCGCGGCCGCGGCGTCGGCCTCGCGATGCTGGAACGTCTCGTCGGGCTCGCCCGTGAGCGCGACTACACCCGCCTCGCCCTCGCCGCGCAGGTCCAGGCCCAGGCCTTCTACGCCAAGCTTGGCTTCGAGGCCTACGGCGACGTCTTCGACGACGCGGGCATTCCCCATCGGATGATGGCGCGGGATCTCTGATCCCGCGCCCGCTCCGGTTGGCCATTCAAAGCCTGGCTGTCACCGGCGGCGGATTACGCTCGGCGAACTGCCCGTTCCAGTACGGGTAGGGCGGCATCACGGTGCTCGCTTCGTCCAGCCGGGCCACCTGCTCGTCATCGAGCTGCCAGCCGACGGCGCCCAGATTCTCGCGTAACTGCACCTCGTTACGGGCGCCGATGAGCACACTGGACACCGTCGGACGCCGCAGCAGCCAGTTCAGAGCAACCTGGGGCACCGTCTTGCCGCTTTCGCCGGCGATGGCATCGAGCACATCGACGAACCGATACAGCCGTTCCTCCTCGATCGGTGGCGGCGAACACGCGATCAGGGTGACGGGACGCATCCAGACCAATCAGGGGGACCTCTCAGGGCCGCCGCAGTGGGAAACGTAACCACGGGGCAGCACCGCATCGGTACGTTACCGGGAATCAGCGTGCGAACGTCATGGCATGGCGTTGGGAACGCTCGCGACGCAACGCGGCCGCGTAGAGCGGTTTGTCAGAACGGCTCACCAATTCCCCAATGAGCAAGGCCCTCAGGCAGGTTCGCCTTGCTGCCAATATACCGTCCTTCTTTGAACAGGAGTTTCGTACCGTCGACCACGAGCACGCGGCCATGTGAACCCAACCACGCGTCTCCTGTCTCCTGTGCGGGTAAGGCCTCGTAGTCCCCGAATTTCCGCTCGACAATCGTCTTTACCGACTCGTACGAGACATTGGCCTCGGACTCCATATACAACCGCTCGACAGTCGACGTCGCGAGGATTTGTTGCGTCCAAGCCTCCTGCCACTGACTAATCCGACCGAACAGGTAGGCATTCGCAACTACAGAACCGAGCAGGCCAAGAGCCAGGAACCAAGAGATCCTTCTACGCATGAGACCTGCCCCATTTCGGCCGTCCAACAGGCATCACGCAGAGGTGAACCGGCTCCCGGCGGGGAAGACATTGGAGCCGGTTTCGTGACGGGTACACTGGGCGCCGGGCGGTCAAACCGCCGTCAACCAGCCCCAGCGGTCCTCGATCTCGCCCTTCTGAATGCCGCGCACGCGATCGTAGAGTCGCTGCAATACGGGCCCGACGCCTTCCCGTGGGCCAGCCTCGACCACCTCGTCGCCGCGCACGATGCGGTTCACCGGGGTGATGATGACCGCCGTGCCGCAGGCGCCGATCTCACTGAATCCGGGGAGCTCCTCCCAGGCCACCTGACGCCGCTCCACCGGCATGTCGTCCTCCTCTGCCAGCGTCATCAGGGTGTCGTTGGTCACGCTGCGCAGGATGGATTCGGCCGCTGGCGTGACATAGCGACCGTCGCCGGTGATGGCGATGAAGTTCGAGGTACCGAACTCCTCCACGTACCTGTGCTCTCGCGGGTCCAGGAACAGATTGATCGGATAGCCCTGCGCCGCGGCGATCCGGCTGGCCATCATGCCCGCGGCGTAATTGCCCGCGACCTTGACGTTCCCCACGCCCTGGGGCGCTGCGCGGTCGTGGCCGTCGACCACCAGGGCGCTCACCGGCGAAAGACCGCTGGGGTAGTAATCACCCACTGGCGTCACATAGACGAGAAACGTGAATTCCTCGGCTGGCTGCACGCCGATGCGCGGCCCGCTACCGATCAGCAGTGGCCGGATGTAGAGCGCACCGTTGGTGCCATAGGGCGGTACGTAGTCCTCGTTGGCCTTGACCACCTTTCGGATGGCGTCGACGAAGAGCTCGGTGGGCACTTCCGGCATGAGCACACGCCGTGCCGTAGTGGCGAACCGGCGGCCGTGGTCCTCGGCGCGAAACAACCTGACGGCACCGTCCTCACAAGCGAACGCCTTCAGCCCCTCGAAGGCGGCCTGACCGTAGTGCAGGGAGGTGGCGGCAATGTGCATGGGCAGGTAGGGGCTTTCTTCCATTACCTCATCGCCCCACTCGCCATCGCGCCAGGTATATCGGATGTGGCAGCGGGTATTGACGTATTGGAACCCGAGCCGGCTCCAGTCGATTGCCATGAATTGTTTCTCCGAGAAATTGGATCGCCGCACTCGGGCACAGGACGCCCGGCGCCCAAACGTTGTATCAACGGTAATCCTTTTGAGATTGCCACTTCCGCCCACCGCCGATCAAACGCCGGCCGTCGACCGCCCGGGAAACGGTGTGTCCGTTGGCCGCGGGCAGAACGTGGCACGCAACGGCACGTCGACTATCGGACGATCCATTCACGTTTGGCGACCAGGCCGTTGTCGGAACACGCCGGTTGACGCGCGCTGGCACGAGCCCGGTATCCGCCGGGCAGCGCAATGGTCAGCCCCGCGCGGTGTCATCACCCGCGAGGAAAGGCCGGATCGTAGCAATAACCTCCTCGGGCCGTTCCTCGATCACCAGGTGTCCGGCATCGTCGATCACGCTCAGCCGGGATCCCGGAATCATGGCGTGCAGCCTCTCGCCGCGCTCCAGCGGAATCCAGGCATCCTCCCGCCCCCAGACGATCTGAACCGGTATCGAGATACCCGCATAGGCAGCCTGAACTTCGTCGGTGTAGGCAGAGTCCGCCTGAGCGATTTGCCGGTAGAACGCCGCCTGACCGGCGCTGCCCGTCCACGGCGCGACGATGCCGTCGAGAATCGCCTCCGCCAGGGGCTCGAAAGCGGCCGTCTTCACGTACGCCCGCACGATGGCGTCGTGGATGAAATCCGGCAGCCCGGCGAACGCCGCCTCATGGTCCCGGACGTGCCGAAAGAACGGCGACCCCCAGGGCGAGACCGCGACTGGATCGATCAGCACTAGCTTCTCGAATGCGCGGCCATCGATGAGATAGGTGCGCAGCGCCGTGGCACCGCCGAAGTCGTGACCGATCACCAACGGCCGGTGGAGTTGCCAATGATCCAACAGTGCGCTCAGCACGATGTTCTGGACACCCAGCGAGACGTCGCCTTCCGATTTATCCGATTGTCCGTATCCGAGGAGATCGTAGTAGTAGACCGTATGGTCGGCGGAAAGGCGCCGTATCAGGTGGCGCAGATTGAACGACGACCAGGGCGTGCCGTGCACCAGCACGACCGGCGGACCGCTACCGCAAACGTCGTAGCGCACCGTGCGGCCGTGAAAATCGAACGACCTTTCGAGCTGCCATGCGGTCATCGAATTGTTCTCCCCGTCTGTCGCTGCTCATCACGTGGATCCTGGACGATCACTTTACCCGGTGAAGCGCGCCGGCACCGGGTATACGTTCCCACCGCCCGCCACCAACTGCGACGGCCCGTGTGCCATCGGCCGCGACGCCAGCTGCTATACGTTAAGGGCAGCGGTCCGAGACCATGGTGGCTGTCCGCGCACCGCCGCAGAGGGGGCGATCATGAAGGTGATCGAGACATTCCCGCGCCGGGTGCGGGTGATCGAAAACGCCTGGATCCCGATGTCCGATGGCTGCCGGCTGGCAGCACGCATCTGGCTGCCGGAGGACGCGGATTCCGATCCGGTGCCGGCACTGCTCGAGTACATGCCCTACCGCAAGCGAGACTTCACCCGTTTACGCGATGAGCCACTGCATCACTACTTCGCCGGGCATGGCTACGCCTCGGTGCGCCTGGACCTGCGCGGCTCGGGGGATTCCGACGGCCTGCTGGCCGATGAATACTTGCCCCAGGAACAGGAAGACGCGGTGGAGGCCATCGCCTGGCTCGCCGCCCAGCCCTGGTGCACCGGCGCAGTGGGGATGCTGGGCATCTCCTGGGGCGGCTTCAACGCTCTGCAGGTCGCCGCGCGCCGACCGCCGGGTCTGCAGGCGATCATCACCATGTGCTCCACCGACGACCGCTACGCCGACGATGCCCACTACAAGGGCGGTTGCCTGCTCAACGAGAATCTCGCCTGGGGCTCGGTGTTCCTCGCCTGCGCCGCCTGCCCGCCGGACCCTGCCATCGTCGGCGCATCCTGGCGGGAACGCTGGCGCGAGCGGCTGGACAACGCCGTGCTCTACCCCGCCACCTGGCTGCGTCACCAGCAACGCGACGAGTACTGGAAACAGGGATCGGTGTGCGAGGATTTCGACGCCATCGAATGCGCCGTGTACGCCGTCGGCGGCTGGGCGGACGGTTACAGCAATGCCGTGCCGCCGCTGATGCAGAACCTGAGCGCACCGCGCAAGGCGCTCATCGGCCCCTGGGCCCATGCGTTCCCCCACGTCGGCGCCCCGGGACCGAGCATCGGTTTTTTCCAGGAGGCGCTGCGCTGGTGGGACCACTGGCTCAAGGGCAAGGACACCGGGATCATGGACGAGCCCATGTTCCGTGCCTGGATGGAGGAATACACGCCGCCGGCGCCCTACCATGACGAGATCCCCGGCCGCTGGATCGCCGAGGATAGCTGGCCCTCCCCCCGGCTGCAGAGCCGCTCCTGGCACCTGAACGTGCTCTCCCTGGGCGAACGCCCGGACGCGGAGGACAGGGTATTCATCGCCTCGCCACAGACCATCGGCCTGGCCGCCGGCGACTGGTATGGCTTCGGTGCGGAGGGGGAATCCCCCATCGATCAGCGCGAGGACGACGGCAAGTCCCTGGTGTTCGATTCAGACCCGCTCACCGAGCGCCTGGAAATCTTCGGTGCCCCGACGGTGACACTCGAACTCGCCGCGGATCAGCCGGTGGCCTACGTCGTCGTACGCCTGAACGACGTTGCTGACAATGGTGCCGCCTCGCGCGTGAGCTACGGCGTGCTCAACCTCACTCAGCGGGAAAGCCGCGAGCAGCCGACGCCCCTGGAACCCGGTCGGCGCTATCGCGTAACCATGCGGCTCAACGACATCGCGTACGCTTTCGACCGGGGGCACACCATGCGACTGGCAGTCTCTACGGCGTACTGGCCCGTGGTCTGGCCGGCGCCCCGGCCAGTGAAGCTAACACTCTACACGGGCGTCAGCACGCTCACTCTGCCGGTCCGCCCGGAACGTCGCGAGGACACCGACCTGCCTCCCTTCGACCCGCCCGAGCGCGGACCGGCGCCGGAATACACGACATTGCGCATGACACCGTTCCGCCGCCAGGTCGAGCGCGACCTGACCACCGAGGAGACGCGATACACCGTCTCAAGCGATGGCGGCGATTTCGGCGGCGCCGCCCTCGCACGCATCGACGACATCGACCTCACGGTGGGCTATACGATCCGCAAGCATTACCGCATCCACGAGTACGATGCGTCCCAGGCGCGCACCATCATCGAACAAACAACGCTTCACGCGCGCCAGGACTGGACCACACGCCTGGAATGCCGCACCGAGCTCACGGCCACACCCACCCACTTCCGCATTCAGGGAACGATACGCAGCTACTGCGGCGAGGAACCGTTCGTCTCTCGGGACTGGGACGAATCCATTCCGCGCCACCTGATCTGAGCCGTGACGCGCCGAGCCACCCCGGCTGGCACCACGGGGACGCGCAGGACACCGCCTGCACGGTGGCATGCCCCGCGCGCCGCAGCGATCGTGGTGGCCGCCGCCCTGGCCGCGATCGGCACCCCGGCGCCGGGGGCATCCGGCTCGGATCCGGCCGGGTCCGAGCCGTCACAACGGCGCGGCGCCCTGGTCGACCGGGTCGTATTCACCGAGGAATCCAATCCCGGCAAGGTGGTGGGGCAGATCGAAACCGGCGCCCGCCACGTCCTGGCACAGGGCATCACCAACGCCGTCATCCACCGCCAGCTGCTCAACGCGCGGCAGGTGACGTTCGCCGTATCCTATGGCTCTTCCGCGGAGCTCACGTTGAACCCGGCCGGCCCGGCGCTCGCCGACGGCTCGCTCAACCCCTTCGGTGTGCCGGCCATCCGGGAGGCGTTGAACTGGCTCGTCGACCGCCAGTACATCGCGAGCGAGCTCTACGGCGGCCTGGCGGAACCGCGGTATCTGCCGCTGAGCACCGCCTTTCCGGACTACGCGCGCCTGGCCGCGACGGCACGGAAGCTGGAGCTGGCGTACAGCTACCAGCCCGAGCGTGCTCGCCGCATCATTACCCGCGAGATGAACGCCCTCGGTGCGAGACTGCGCGACGGTCGCTGGCACTACGACGGTGAACCGGTTCGGCTGAAGCTGTTGATCCGCACCGAGGACGCCCGCCGCCAGGTGGGCGACTACGTGGCCAACCGACTGGAAGCTGTGGATTTCGCCGTGGACCGGCTCTACCGCACCGCCGACCAGGCAGCCCCGATCTGGCTGGCCAGCGACCCCGCCGCGGGCAAGTGGCACCTCTACACCGGCGGCTGGGTGTCGACGGTCATCAACCGGGATCAGGCCCAGAATTTCGCCGATTTCTACACGCCGCGGGGGCGTCCCTCCCCCTTGTGGCAGGCCTATGAACCGTCCGACGAGCTGGACGAAATCGCCCAGCGGCTGGAGCGCCGCGACTATGACTCGTCGGCGCAACGCCGTGAGCTGATGATCCGCGCCCTGACCCTCGCCATGGAGAATTCGGTGCGCGTCTGGCTCGTGGATCAGCTCAACCTCTGGCCCCATGCCGCGAACGTCGAGCTGGCAGTGGATCTTGCCGGGGGCGTCGCCGGCTCGCGGCTGTGGCCGTACACGCTGCGCTTCACCGACCGGGTGGGCGGCGAAGTAATCGTCTCCTCCCCGAGCGTGCTCACCGATCCCTGGAATCCGGTGGCCGGCACCAACTGGCTCTACGACCAGATGATGATCCGCGCCCTCCAGGACGCCGCAGTGCTGCCGGATCCGTTCACCGGCCTCTATTGGCCGCAACGCCTCGCCGGCGCCGAAGTGACCATCGTCGAAGACACTCCGGTTCAGCGCACCCATGACTGGCTCACCCTCGACCGGCAGGCGGAGATCACCGTCCCACCGGATACGTGGATTGCCTGGGACGCCGGGGCCGGGCGATTCGTCACCGTCGGCGAGCGTTACCCGGAGGGCCTGACAGCGCGAACCCGCACACGGCTTCGCTTCGAGCAGGGCTACCTGGACCGCCGGTGGCACGACGGCACGCGCATGTCCCTGGCCGACATGGTGCTGCCCTGGATACTCGAATTCGCCCGGGCCGACGAAGCGAGCGCGCTGATCGACCGCAGTCACGTGCCCACCCACGAGACCTTCCGCGAGCATTTTCGCGGCTGGCGGATCGTCTCGCGGGAACCGCTGGTGGTGGACGTGTACAGCGATCAGATCTATCCGGATGCGGAAACCATCGTCGCGGCACGCACTCCAGTGGTGCTCCCGTGGCACGTGTTGGCGCTGGGCATCCGCGCGGAGACCTCGGGGGAGCTCGCGTTCTCCTCCGACAAGGCCGACCGCCGCAGCGTGCCCTGGCTGAGCCTGGTCTCCGGACCGAGCCTGCCGGTGCTCGACCGTCACCGCGAGGGCGCGCTGGCCGACGGCTACGTGCCCTTCCGCCGGACACTGGCGGAATACGTCGGCGAGAGTGCGCCCGCCCGCCGCTACCGCGCCCTCGGCGAGTGGCGCGCCGAGCGCGATCACTACTGGGTCGGTGACGGCCCGTTCTATCTCGAATCCGTGCACCCGGTGGCCGGCACCCTGGTGCTCGCGCGCTTCCCCGACTTTCCCGACCGCAGCGACAAGTGGCTTCGCTTTACGTCCGTGCCGATTCCCGAGCCCGCCGTGGATGGCCCGATCACCGTGGCACTGGACGAATCAGCGCGGTTCCGGCTCTCCATCACTTCCGGGGGCGACCCCTATCCCCCGGAGGCCATCCGGACGGTCAGCTATCTGCTGTTCGACGGCGCCGGCGTGCTGAGTCACCAGGGCACCGCCGAGCCCACTGACGGTGGCTGGCGCATCACCCTGCCACGGGATCGAATCGAGACCCTGGGCGCCGGCGCCAACCGGCTGGAGGTCACGGTGCGCTCCGACCGCGTCGCCCTGCCACGCTTCGCCACCCACGTGTTCGCCACCATCCCGGCGGACGGGGAGCTCCCGCAATGACAGTATCGAAGCCGCAAACGAGGCGACAACGCCGCGGCTGGCTCCGGGATCTGCGGCGGCTCGCGCTGTTCGTGCTCAGGCGTACCCTTGCCCTGCTGGTCACCGTGCTGATGGGCGTCTATCTCACCATCATCATCGCCAACATGGGCGGCCGGGTGGACGAAATCCGCCGGGTACAGATCCGCAGCACCATCGCCGAGGAAGTCCGCGCCAGCCCCGAGTTCAGCGACCTCGGCGCGGAACGGCGCAACGACCTCATCGAAGAGCGCGTACAGCTCGAGGTCGAGCGGCTCAACCTGGACGAGCCGTTCATCTACCGCAGCTTCGACTACCTCAATCAGGCAGTCCGGCTGAACCTGGGGCGCGCCGAGCAGATGACCAGCGATCGGGGCTCGCGACGGGTGCGCGACATCATCACCGAGCGCCTGCCGGCGACCCTGGTGTTGTTCGGCACGGCCAACCTGCTGGTGTTCTTCACCGCCGTGTTCGTCGCGCTGCGGCTGTCCCGGCGCTACGGCAGCGCGCTGGACCGCACGGTCATCGGTCTGGCACCGAGCTCCGCCGCGCCCGGCTGGTTCTACGGCATCTTCCTCATCCTGGTGTTCGCCTTCATCCTGCCCGTACTGCCCGCCGGCGGCATGCTCGCGGTGCCGCCGCCACAGGGAACGCTCGCCTATGCGCTGAGCGTGCTCCAGCACATGGCCCTGCCCGTGGCGGCGATGTTCATCTCCCAGATATTCATCTCCATCTATTCCTGGCGCACCTTCTTCCTCATTCACGCCAGCGAGGACTATGTGGAGATGGCACGGGCGAAAGGTCTGCCCGAGCGCGCCATCGAGCGGCGCTACATCCTCCGCCCGACGCTGGCGCCCATCGTCACGAGCTTCCTGCTGATGCTCATCGGCCTGTGGAGCGGCGCCATCATTCTCGAGCAAGTATTCAACTGGCCGGGGCTGGGCACCCTGCTCTTCCAGGCCATCGGCCACCGGGACACACCGGTGATCATCGGCGGCGTGGTGATATTCGCCTATCTGCTGGCAGCCACCGTGTTCGTGCTCGACATCCTCTACGCCATCCTCGATCCCCGCGTGCGAGTGGGGCCGGAATGAGGGAAGGAGCCACCATGGAGGTCGCCCGATGAGCCGCTGGCGCGAAGGCCTGGCGCAGCTCCGCGAATACCCCTCCGCCATCGCGGGTGCGGTGATCGTGCTGTTCCTCGTGGCGCTGTCGGTCTACACCGTCATCGCCATTCCGTACAGCGAGGCCCTGGAGAAATGGCGCGGCGGCGCGGTATGGCAGCGTAACCCGGTGAACGCCTCGCCGGCGTGGGCGGACCGTCTCGCTGGGGGCAACCTGCCCGCGACGCTCACGGTAACGAGCGCTGCGGCGGATCAAAGCGTCGAGACGTTCCCCGGCGGCCGCCGCATCAGCATCCCGCTCGCGTTCCGGTTCGACGCCGGCGGATTCCCCAGCGAGATCAGCCTGTTCCTGGAAGCGCAGTTCGACAAGCGCCCGCCGTTCGTGCGACTGACCTGGGAAACACCCGACGGCCGCACGATCCCCCTGGGGAGCTATCAGGCCGCCGAGCAGGAGCGCATCGCCCTTTCCCAGGACTGGGCCCTGCAGCGCCGTCTCGGCGAACCCGCCCACGTCGGCCTCTTCGCCCGGCCCGACGGCCAGAGCCCTCCTGAAGTGCAGACCGGCGACTACCGCCTGACCGTGGATGCCATCGTCTTCGAGGAGAATGCCGGCGTCTCCGCCGACCTGGTGGTCTACGGCCAGGTCCACGGCCTCGCCGGCACCGACCACCAGCGCCGCGACCTTCTGCTGGCGCTGCTGTGGGGCACACCGGTGGCACTGGCCTTCGGCCTGCTGGCCACCGTCGGCACCACCGTCACCACCCTCGTGGTCGCGGCGGTGGGCGTGTGGTACCGGGGCTGGGTGGACGCCCTGATCCAGCGGCTCACCGAGGTCAACATGATCCTGCCGATCCTGCCCGTGCTGGTGATGGTGGGCACCCTCTACTCCACCAGCATCTGGGTATTGCTGGCGGTGGTGATCGCGCTGGGCATCTTCAGCGCCAGCGTGAAAATGTACCGCGCCATGCTGCTGCCCATCCGCGAAGCGCCCTACATCGAAGCCGCCCAGGCCTACGGCGCGAGCAACGCCCGCATCATCCTGCGCTACATGATCCCGCGCATCCTGCCGGTGCTCATCCCCACGTTCGTGACGCTGATCCCCACCTTCGTGTTCCTGGAAGCATCACTGGCGCTGCTCGGCCTGGGCGACCCCGCCTTGCCTACCTGGGGCAAGATCCTCAACGACGCCCAGAACCAGAGCGCGCTCTATCACGGCTTCTTCTACTGGGTGCTGGAGCCCGCGGCGCTGCTGATGGTCACCGGCCTCGGCTTCGCCATGTTCGGCTTCGCCCTGGACCGGATCTTCAACCCCAGGCTGAGAAGCGTCTAAATGAGAACTGGTTGGCAATACCGAAGACGAATGACCTAAGATTCAGGGCAAATGACGATTCGGGGCAGGACGCCCATGAGCCGTACCGCACGCATTTACCGCATCCACGAGCTGCTCCGCGGCAATCACCGGCCCGTGCCGTTCCAGCGGTTGCGCGAAGCCCTCGAAGTGTCCGACGCCACCATCAAGCGGGACATCCAGTTCCTGCGCGACCGGCTGGGAGCGCCGCTGGAATACGACCCGCACGCCAACGGCTACCACTACGATGAGCGCGACGGCCCCTTCGAACTGCCCGGCCTGTGGCTCAACCACAGCGAACTCTATGCCCTGCTCGCCGCCGAGCAACTACTGGAGGCGGTCCAGCCCGGCGTATTGAGTGACCGCATCGGCCCGCTGCGCAGCCGGATCCGCCAACTGCTCGGCGACAGCGGCGCCGACGCCGAGGACTTCGCGCAGCGCGTCCGTATAGACAGAGTCACCTCACGTGCGGCTCCCGGCGAGGCGTTCACCCTTGTCGCCGACGCTACACTGGCGCGCCGCCAGCTTGCTTTCCACTACCACGGCCGCGCCCGCGACCGGCGTAGCCACCGGCGCGTGCACCCACAGCAGCTGATCCACTATCGGGGTAACTGGTACCTCTCCGCCTGGTGCACCGAGCAACAGGCCCTGCGGGTCTTCTCCCTGGATCGGATCGAGGGCGCCGAGATCCTGGACGCCCCGGCACAGGACGAAAACCCCACCGCCCACGATCGCCACCTTCGCAGCAGCTTCGGCATCTTCACGGGCACCGCCGAGTCCTGGGCAGTACTGCGCTTCTCGCCCCACGCCGCCCGCTGGGTCGCCGACGAACACTGGCATCCCGACCAGATCGGCCACTGGACGCCGGACGGGCAATGGGAGCTCCAGGTGCCCTACTCCGACCCCACCGAGCTGATACAGGAAGTGCTGCGCCACGGGCCGGACGTAGAGGTCTTAGCTCCAAACGAACTGCGAGAGCACGCCACTCATCGTCTGCAAGAAGCGACTAGACTGTATAAGAAGTGAGGATCGTCGCCTGTAGCGGAGCCGCGTATAATGGTGATGTATAGCGACGCTTACGGAACACGTAACGGTGTTCCTGTGTCATCACCCTACAGGAAAGCTACCGATGGGCGACAAACTCACCCTTAGAGTCGATGAGGAACTCATTAATAGGGCCAAGCGCTATAGTCGCGCACATGGGATAACCGTGTCACAGCTTGTAGCGGAATACTTCGCGTTGCTTCAGAACGGCACAGACAACGAAGAGCATACTTGGCCTCCAATCACGCGTTCGTTATATGGTGCGCTGAAGGGGGCAAATGTCTCGCGCGACGATTATCGAGCGCATTTGGAGCGTAAATACCTCGGCGACTGACGGCGTTTGAGAAGTGAGTCACAAAATAGCGGCACTAAGCTATTACCTTTTTGGATAGTCCAATGTAGAGTATAAACAAGCTGGACGGTGGCTCCATTGAAGCTGGATCGTCCAAAGTAGAGATTCATCAGGACGATGCCGAATCCACCGTCCAGCTCCCAAAGTGCGACTTCCTGTGACTCGGAGCAGCCCCCATGAAGGTGGCCGTCGACATCAACATCCTTCTCGATGCGCTCTTGAAACGCGAACCTCATGCCCATCAAGCAGCACACCTACTCACCGCATTCGAAAGGGGCATCATCGCAGGCCACCTCTGCGCGGCTTCCGTCGACACACTCTATTACCTGCTCAACCGCGCTTCCGACCAACGAACCGCGAAGAGACTGCTGACGGATATCCTAGGGCTCATGTCGATCCTCCCCGTCAATGACCAAGTCATTCTCGCGGCGCTCCAACTCGGCTGGACCGACCTAGAAGACGCGATCATCCACGAATCAGCGAGACTATCGGGCATGGACGCGATCATCACACGTGACAAGGGATTTTCGGCTGGGACCTTGCCAGCGCTAACAGCTACTGAAGTTCTCGCACACCCCCGATAGCCACCGCCGCCCCATGTGGCTGGCTCACCCTGTGAGCTACCCCGTATGCCACAGTCCAGACAACCGCCTAGCGGATAACACACCACTGACAATCGAAAGGGATATTTGAGAGGGGGCCACCATGCAGGCATTAACCTGGAAGAACCTGAAAGAAGCGCTAGCCCATGGCTCCATGCTTCGGATTCAACAGCACTTGGAACCCACCGGCTCAGGTGGACTCGTCTATCCGCCCACCTACGGCGGTGGCGGACACATATTCCGAGAAGCGTGGATCGAAGATGAGCGCCGACAGATAGTGGTGCTCGATTCACCGCAGAGCCAATCCAACCGCATCGAAGAGGCCCTGCTTGCGGCCCATCGCCGGGGCGACATTCGATACCCGGATATCGAAATTACCGTGCCTTCACCCATGGGCCAAGAACACTACTCCATCCTGCAACTGTCCCATCGCGTCTATGACGCGGCGTTGCTGTTGACGGAACAGGACGGCATCCCTTTCAAACGGACCGATGTCGGTAAAGCAATATACGGAGCACGGCTGGAGCGGGCCACCGGCCTTCATGTGCATGCGCCAGTGACACTGGTACTGGGCGGCTGGGACAGCCACAGCGGCGGCGGACCGCTAAGCGCCAAGATCCCCCGCGTGGTCACCTCCGAAATCGTCGGGGTCGATGCGATCCCAGCGCAGCGGGGGGCAGTGAAGTTCGACCCCATGGATATCCGCAAGGGCGCTGGGCCTGTGTACGAAAGCCAGGATCCTGAACGGGTCTTTGAGCTAGACAAGAAACATGCCAAGGAAAAGAAGGATAAAAACCCGTCCGATGTAGGCCTTGGCAACGTGCCGAGCACCGAGGAACGCGGCGCCTCCATTCGCTATGCACTGCAGAGCTCACTCGTCTCCCTGGCCGCCGTACGTCGCCTCCGATTTGAGGACGATCAGGGGCAACTCGACCTGCAAAGGGACCGCGCGGGTCAAGTCAGCACAGTGGCCCTCGGACTCTACGGGCTACTGGCACAGATGGAGGCCGGGTACTTCCTGCGCTCAGGCTGCGACCTCATTCCCACGAGCACGCCGACCCTGGAGGTTGTGGGCCGCACGCTAGAGGAGGTGGAACACTTCGCCATCGGGCCGAACGACGCGCGCGCCCTGCTCGAACGTAGCCTCGAAGAAGCAGAAGAAGTGGGACTCGCCTGGCGCCGCGAGACCATGTCGGTAACCGCTGACGACCGGTTACAGGTACTCGTGCGCCGAAGCCGCGAGACAGCCCAAGCGGAAGAGGAGTAGACGACGTGCTGGTGGTCGAGGTCTCCTTTCCCGGTGGGCGCTGCTATGCGGCGAGCAGCCATGCCCCAGAAGAGCCGGAATGGCCGCCCCATCCTTCCCGACTGTTCTCTGCACTCGTGGCAGCAGCCGGCAACGGGGAAGGCAGTCTAGACCAAGCCCGCCCGGCTCTGGAATGGCTAGAACGACAGGCGCCACCGATGATCCAAACACCGGCGGCCGACCGGAGCCCGGCACCCACAAATTACGTGCCACCAGCAGATCTCAATACCCAAAAACAAGTGGTGGAGCACCCCCTGTTTCGAGTGCGCAAACCGCGTCAGTTCCCAGTCGCCTATCCACTCGGCATTCCGGTAGTGCGGTATGGGTGGGACACCGATGCACCGGCCTCAGTAGTGGACATGCTGGACGGACTTTGCGGGCGCCTCACGCATGTGGGCACCTCCCACTCCATGGCCGTGGCGCGTGCGTATCGCGGTGAGCTGAACGAGCCTGATTTCGAGCCAGGCACAGAGGGCGATGAGTACTTCCGAGTAGTCGCTCCGGGTCGGTTGCAGGAGCTGGAAGCCCTTTACCATCGCAAACATCCTGATGTCCGGCGTCCGCCTTCCGGACTGGAACCATTGAGCGGTTACCGCGACCTGAGGCGATGGACGGCTACGGCCAGTGGCCCCTTTGACACCGTGCACATCCTGCGCCTCGCTCATATCACCCACGACCTGGGCTCGGCCAAAATGCTCGCAGCCGCGATGCGTACCACGGTGCTCGAAGCGTGCAAGGATTCTCCGCCGGCGGCAATTCTGGGACGGTCCGACCGCACTCACGTGGCGTGGCTATCTCTAGGGGATATCGGCCATCGTCACGCACGCGGACGTGTCCTCGGTATGGCAACCGCCCTCCCCCGTGACATGAGCGAAGAGGACCGGCTCACTTTTCTGCAGGCAATGGGAACAGTACAGAACGAAGGGCTACAGCTTCCAGACGGGCGCCGCGTACCGGTAGAACCTCCCGATCCGGAACGACAACCACCCGTGGCGCTAATGCCGGCAACCTGGATACGCCCCGCACGGCAGTGGACCACGGCGACTCCAGTTGTTCCCGATCGGCTCCCCAAACGACGCAATACTGATGCGTATGCGCGGGCCATAGGCGACAGCTTGAGCCGTGCGGGCTATCCCGAACCAGAAGAAATATACGTGCTATCCCGCCCGTTCTGGCAGGGAGCTCCCTCAATTGAGGCGTACAACATCCGCCTGCCCCGATTCCATGCCTTGATCCGTTTCCCGGAGCCGGTGCAGGGACCGGTGATCGCCGGGCGTTTACGGTACTTCGGGATCGGGCTTTTCCGGCCCTCGGAGGAATGACGGCCATGGAGTTCGAAACATTCTTTGAAGCCATTCACGGTCATCGTCCCTTTCCCTGGCAATCTGAAGCAGCACGTTGGCTCTGCGCGGGACGTCCCCCGGAAGTCGTCGGAGTTCCCACAGGATGCGGCAAGACCGCGATGATCGACGTGGCCCTCTACCACGCGGCATATGGAGGGCCAAGACGCATATTCTTCATCATCGACCGCCGTGTGGTAGTCGACGAAGCCTACCTGCGCGCAGAGCGCCTGCGACAGGCGCTCACCGATACAACTAGCGGTCCGCTGGCCGAACTCGCCCAGCGGCTGGGTGAGCTCCAAGTGGTGCGTCTGCGTGGCGGAGTGCATACCGACGAAAGTTGGCCTTGGTACCCGGAACGGGTCTCCATCGTGCTCAGTACCGTCGATCAGGTCGGATCCCGACTTCTTCACCGGGGCTACGGAGTGTCATCGCGCATGTGGCCCGTGCACGCCGGTTTCGTGGGCAACGATGCCCTTTACCTGGTGGACGAAGCCCACCTTTCGAGTCCGTTCGTGGCCACCGTGCAGGCCGCCGCATCCCAAGGAGCCGATCTCCGGCTCATTCGACTTTCGGCTACGCCAGGAGAAAATTCCGGTGACATGCTCACCTTGTCGGAACAGGACCACGAACTCCCTGAGCTGAAACGACGCCTCAACGCCCGCAAACACGTTTCACTGACGTCTGCACCAAGCGGTGACGCGCAATTCGTGCCAACCATGGTGGAACAAGCCGAAACCGTGGCTGCATCGCACGGTTCCGGCGCGGTAATCGGCGTCGTCGTAAACCAGGTTCGTACTGCACGCCGAATCTTCGAACGGCTGCATGGAAAGCGACACGAAACCGTATTGCTCACCGGTCGGGTGCGCCCCAATGACCGCCAACGAACCCTGGACCAGCTGCTACCACGTATCCACGCCGGTCGCGACCGACACCGAGAAGGATCGCCGCTGTTTGTCGTAGCGACCCAGACGGTGGAAGTTGGCGCTGATCTGGACTTCGACGCCCTGGTCACAGAGCTTGCCCCTTTGAGTGCGCTGCGACAGCGATTCGGACGAGTGGATCGCCTCGGCCAACTGGGGCAGAGCAACAACCATATCGTTGCCCGTGACAAATTCCTTCAGAAGAAGGATTCGGCCAAGGCGCCAGTCTACGGCGCTGATCTGCGTGAGAGCTGGCTATGGTTGGAGCAGGCGACGCAGGAAAACAGCGGCATCGACTTCGGGGCTCTGGCCATGGCACATCTCCTTGAGGCCATGCCACCCCCGAAAGAGTCGGCGAGTCACTGCCCCCGGCTACTGCCCACTCACCTGGAACGTTTTGCACAAACCGGTCCCGATGCACCTAGGATGGAGCCTGCGCCTTGGCTGCACGGGCCAAGCCGACCCTATCGGGAAGTCTCTGTGCTCTGGCGTGCCGATCTCAATACAGAACGACCAGAACATTGGCCCGGGCACGTCTTGGAGCGACCGCCACAACTTGGAGAGGCCCTGCAGCTACCCATTCATCTCTTCCGGGAATTGCTCTCCGGCAAGGGACGAGGTGATGCCTCCGACCTGGAAGGTACCGAGGAACCTGGCTCATCGTTTTCCGACCACCTAGGGAAAGTAATGCGCTGGCGTGGCGCGGACGAAGCCGAGATCGTCGACGGCGCCGACGTAGTGCCCGGCGATACCGTGCTCCTTCCTGCCTCCCTCGGCGGCTGTGACGCATTCGGCTGGGCGCCTGGTCATGCCGGCCCTGTAGAAGATATCGGCGAAGCTTGCGCGGTAGCCGAGGACAACAGGGAACGCCCTTTCGTATTGCGCTTGCATCCGACGGTAGACCACTGGATGCCGGCAGAATCGCGCGCGGAAATCCATGAAGCCATTCGAACTCTTCACGCCGCCGAGCACAATTTCGACGAAGAAGACGGGCCCGACGAGGAACACATCGAGACAGCCCGTATCGCACTTAGGAAACGCTTGAACGACCTTGATCATCCTTGGCTTCGTAGGCTTGGCTCCACGTTCGGCTATCGATGGCTCCCCGACGGCTGGCTGGTACTGCGCAGAGAAGGTATCGAGGAATCGGCGGCAAGGGGTACCGACAACGGTAGAAAAGTTCCTCTGAACGAACACAGTGACGGCGTTGCAGCATATGCCGCCAATCTTGCCGCAAACCATCCCGAGCGGGACCGCATTGTCCGAGCAGCCAAGAACCACGACGAAGGCAAGCGCATCCACGGCTTCCAGATTCTACTTCATGGCGATGCGGTGCGGGCAGCAGCCGGCCCGCTACTGGCGAAATCCGGTCTTAGCAGTCGCAGTGCCCAAAAAGCCGCGCGGGAACGATCCGGTCTGCCACGCGGTTTCAGACACGAACTCTGTTCCTTGGACTACCTAGACGATGACGACGGCCTGCTTCGCCATATGGTAGCCACTCACCACGGCCACGGCCGACCCTGGTTCCCACCGCTGGAGGATGAGGATGGGCCTAGCGCAGAGCGAGTCCACCTGCGGGGTCGCTGGGCCTCGGCCTTCGCGAATCTGCTACAGCGGATGGGACCTTGGCGCCTTGCGGAGTTGGAGCTATTGGTGCGTGCCGCCGACATCCGGCGCTCCATTGAGGAGGCACAGGCATGATCGAACTCGACGGCCTGCCCGGAACCACACCTATTGGTTTCATGGCCACGCTTGGCTTGCTACGTGTGCTCGGCGAGGACCAAGGGTTACCGGTACGCCTGTCATGGGATCAGGCCAAACCGCGCTTGCACGGACTCGCTGATCGCGAGGACCTCTTGAGTGTTCTGGTCACCCATATGCAAGGACGTCATAACGATTTCGAATGGAACTGGGCTGATACGGCAAAGGGAGTCACGCCGGAGAACTACAGTTTGGCATGCGACGAAGCGGCACATCGGGCATCCAGTCCCCGTCGCGCCCTGGCCTTTCTTTCGGCTTGGGCTACGGATACGAGTGTTACTGACGATGGCCTGGTTCGCTACACCCGGCTCGATATGACATCGGGGCGGCAACGATTGATCGCTGATCTGCGCAAGATTGCCGCGACCCTGGAAACACCTGAAGAAGCCGAAGGTGCCTTTCATAGGGCCTTGTTCGGAGGACCTTATGAAGATCTGTCCAGTTTCGGGTGGGATCCTGCAACGGTCCGCCAGCACGCTCACGAACCACGCGCTCCGACCAAAGTAAAACCCGCGGGCAAGAGCGGTTGGATATGGCTGGCTGCCGAATCATTGGCCTGGCATCCAGTACTCCCCCGGAGCGACCGAGCGGTTACCACCGGCTGCGAAGTCCTAGAGGGGCAAGGTATGTCCTATTTTTGGGGGCTGTGGTCGGCAAGCGCGGAACTGGGCCCCGAGGAAGTGCGCTTTCTTCGTGCATTGGATTTTCGGCGCCTTTCCCGGCGAATGGGGGTGGAAAGCCTATGGAGTTCCACGTTCGGCAAGAGTGGCAATTACACCATGCTACTACCTGCCCAACGGACGACTGGAACACGTCGGTAGGTCAGCCATGTTTGGTTATCGCACGTTATGACAGCAACCACCGTCCGACTTGCCCTCACAAGCACGCCCTTGCCTCCCATGGAAAGCGCCCTGCACATCGGCGAGATCACTCGCAAGGCGGCAATAAGCCACGCCGACCGGGCAAATGGTGGTCGCGTACCTGCGGTGCTCTCCGGCCACGGACTCTCCGCAGGCAATTGCCATGAACACGCGTTTTACCTGCCGGAGGACTCTGACGACGACGGCTACATCGACCACCTGCTAATCCATGCACCAGCCGGCCTATCACCAGCGGTGATCCACGCCCTCGATTCCATCACCCGCCTGTGGCAACGCGAAGGGCTCGAGTGGCAAGTGCTGATGAAGGACTACGGCAAACCTGCTGATCTGAACGAGTCCTGCTACTTGGGGACGAGCCGGGTGTGGACCTCCGTCACCCCATACCTACACCCCTGGTTCGCGAAGAAGCACTTCGGCATCGCCGAGCAGATCGCCCGTGAGTGCCGGCAACGCAATCTGCCCGAGCCGGCGCGCATCGAGCCGGTGGAGCGGCTAACGGTCGGCGGCACGCCGCGGCGGCCCGTGCACTTCCGGCGTTTCCGAAGCACGCCAAAACGGCTACGCCAGCCGGATACACGGGGGCAGTTCGTCAGGCTGACGTTCCCCGAGCCGATAACCGGGCCGATCGCGCTCGGCTTCGCCTGTCACTTCGGGCTGGGCCTGTTCCGGCCGGAAGCCGGGGAACCGGAGGACTGACAGTGAGCGGATCGCGCTACACGATGCCCAGCGCCGTGGACAGGCCGCGCTCCACCGCCGTCATCTCCTCGGCGCTCAACGTGGTCAGCGGACCGTCGCCGATACAGGCGGCGTCCAGGGTGCGGGGCTGCTCGACGACGACGAAGGAGTCCCGGAGCAGCCGGTCCCGTGCCGGCAGTTGGGGCCGGAAATGCGTCATCGACGCACGCGCCTGCGTAGTGAGAGGGAGGACGATAACCATGCCCGTTTCCAGCGCCAGCAACGCGTCATGCTGCATGATCACCACCGGGCGCATCCTGCCGATCTCACGGCCACGGTTCGGGTTGAGATTGGCGACCCAAACCTCTCCGCGACGCATCACCGCCACCAATCCTCCCCCGCATCATCATCCGCGGGCGAGGGCCGGGACGCCTCGGCCTCCGCTACACTCATCTCCCGGGCGATCTCGTGCGCATCCGCGCGCAGCGTCCGATCACCATAGACCGCCTTCGCCTCCGCGACGAACGCGCCCAGGTAGCGCTCCCGCTCCAGGCGTTCCAGATACTCGCGGATCGCCTCACGGGCAAGCTCCGACCTCGGTCGATGGCTCAGCTCCGCCTCGCGCTCCAGGCGCCTGGTCAGCTCATCGGGAAGGCGGACATTCAGAGTGCCCATGGCACCACCCTCTCGTGTGATGCATGTCAGATCGCTTTACGTAATGTAACACGAAACATGTTACGGCAACGCCATGACGGACCGACAACAGCGTGACCTCCCACTCCCGTTTCCCGAGCTCAACGACGACCAGCCATTGCTGCCGGCAAGGATGATCAACGAGTACGAATACTGCCCGCGGCTGGCGTATCTGGAATGGGTGCAGGGCGAGTGGGCGGATTCCGGGGACACGGTGGACGGGCGCCGTGTCCACCGGCGGGTGGATCGGCGCGACACCCCGCTGCCCGAGCCGGACCCGGAAAGCGACGAACGCCTTCACTCCCGCTCGGTAACGCTCTCCTCCAACCGCCTCGGCCTCATCGCCAAGCTGGACATCGCCGAAACCGAGGGCGATGAGGCCATGCCCGTGGACTACAAGCGCGGCAAGCGCCCACACGTGGAAAACGGGGCCTATCTGCCGGAGCAGGTCCAGCTCTGCGTCCAGGGCCTATTGCTGGAGGAACACGGCTACCGGGTGGAAGCGGGCATTCTCTACTTCCGCGGTTCCCGGGAGCGGGTGCGAATCGCCTTCGACGACGAGTTGCGCGAACGCACCGCGAACGCGATCAACGGCCTCCGGGCGACGGCCGCCGGCGGCCATATCCCGCCACCGCTCGAGGACAGCCCCAAGTGCCCGCGTTGCTCGCTGGTCACTATCTGCCTGCCGGACGAAGTGAATAACCTCAAGCGTCTCAGCGAAGGCGTTCGCCCGCTCTCGGTGATGAACGACGAGGCCATGCCGCTCTATGTGCAAGCCCATCGCGCTTCGGTGCGGAAGAAGGGCGAAACCCTCGAAGTCTCGGTGGAGGACGAAGTCACCACCAAGGCGCGGCTTCGCGACATCTCCCAGGTCGTGCTCATGGGCAACGTTTACCTGACGACCCCCACCCTGCACGAGCTGATGCGCCGGGAGATCCCGGTGAGCTGGCACTCCTATGGCGGCTGGTTTCTCGGCCACAGCCATGGCACCGGTCACAAGAACGTGGAGCTCCGCACCGCGCAGTATCAGCGCAGCTTCGACCCCGCCGCCTGCCTGCACATCGCCCGTCGCCTGGTGGCCAACAAGATCGTCAACTGCCGCACCCTGCTACGCCGCAATATCAAGGACCCCGACGAGGAGTCGAAAGCGCTGCTCGACGACTTGAGCCGTGACGCCCGCAAGGCGATGCGAGCGGAACGCCTCGACGAGCTACTGGGCATAGAAGGCACCGCCGCCGCCCGCTATTTCGGCGCATTCTCACGCATGATCCGCCCGCCGGGCGGTGACGACGAAATGGTCTTCGACTTCACCCGGCGAAACCGGCGGCCGCCCGCGGACCCGGTAAACGCGCTGCTCTCCTATGCCTATTCCGTGCTGGTCCGCGCCTGGCTGGTCACGCTCACCGGCGTAGGGTTCGATGCCTACCGTGGCTTCTACCACCAGCCCCGCTACGGCCGCCCCGCTCTGGCCCTGGACATGATGGAGCCGTTCCGGCCACTGATTGCCGAGTCCGCCGTGCTGACGGCGATCAACAAGGGCCAGGTGCGCCCCACGGACTTCATCAGCGCCGCATCGGCGGTCAACCTGACCCAGGACGGCCGGAAACGGTTCCTCGGGACCATCGAGCAGCGCATGGATCAGGAGATCAGTCACCCGGACTTCGGCTATCGGGCCAGTTACCGCCGGATTCTCGAAATCCAGGCCCGTCTGGCGGCCCGCCACGTCATGGGTGAGGTGCCGGAGTTCCCCGGATTCGTGACCCGTTAGGAGGCACCCCATGAAGGCACCCCGACTGTACATCGTCGCCTACGACATCGCCGATCAAAAACGCTGGCGCCGCGTCTTCCGTCTCATGCACGGTTACGGCGACTGGCTGCAGCTTTCAGTGTTCCAATGCCGATTGGACGATCGCCGGCACGCCGAGCTCGTGGGGATGGTCAATGAGATCATCCACGCCAACGAAGATCACGTCCTGATCATGGACATGGGCCCGGCCGAGAACGTGGAACCGAGGATCACGAGTCTCGGCAAGGCACAATTCGAACCTGTACAGCGACAGGCTGTCATCGTGTAATGGAAAAGGTGGGAACGCGGCTGGCAACCGCGTCGCGCTCTGCCGGCTGCGCGCGAGCGCTCCGGCAACGCCGTCCCCCCGGGGGGACGCTCGCATCCCACTCGTTCTTTGACAATCAGGATGTTATGTTTCCCAGGACGAGTCCCGAGACCTCGCTTGGGCGTGAAGCGCTTCCGTTGGCTGCCGACGCTCGCAAAACGGCGCCCCAGAGCGCCCGTGCAGCGGCCTCCCGGGAAGTCTGTATTCCTCGGCAAAACGCCGAGGCCTCATTGAAGCGTTGGCCCACTTCTTCGGATTGTCCACTTCGATCTCATGTATTCCTCGGCAAAACGCCGAGGCCTCATTGAAGCTCCTCCCAGCGCAGAGAGCTGATGTACGCATTCGTCCCGTATTCCTCGGCAAAACGCCGAGGCCTCATTGAAGCCGAACGAGCTCGCGGAACCCCGGGAGGTATTTCCTGGTATTCCTCGGCAAAACGCCGAGGCCTCATTGAAGCAATGCGATTGGCCATATCATTTACGCCGCTTACGCCGTATTCCTCGGCAAAACGCCGAGGCCTCATTGAAGCAGTCCAGAGGCAATCGCGAAGCCTTCTGTGAATCGGAGTATTCCTCGGCAAAACGCCGAGGCCTCATTGAAGCATTCGAGCCGCTGTGCTTCGTGACCGACACGAGCGGTATTCCTCGGCAAAACGCCGAGGCCTCATTGAAGCGGATTGGCGAACGCACGTCGGGCCTGGCTATGGGCGGTATTCCTCGGCAAAACGCCGAGGCCTCATTGAAGCAGCCGTAAACATTCGCACGAAGCTGTCCGACCTCTGTTGTATTCCTCGGCAAAACGCCGAGGCCTCATTGAAGCGCCGGGTCTGCCAGCGCCAGCTCGTAGAGGCCTTTGTATTCCTCGGCAAAACGCCGAGGCCTCATTGAAGCATTGGGGATGCCGATACGCGTGAGCGCCAGCACAGGGTATTCCTCGGCAAAACGCCGAGGCCTCATTGAAGCATCGAGAGGCTTTCGGAGAGCGCCTCGACGTAATCCGGTATTCCTCGGCAAAACGCCGAGGCCTCATTGAAGCGCTGGAACCCCCTGTACGAGCAAGGCATGTCGCGCGGTATTCCTCGGCAAAACGCCGAGGCCTCATTGAAGCATCGCCACGTGCACGATTTCTCCTGGCGTCAGCGTCCCGTATTCCTCGGCAAAACGCCGAGGCCTCATTGAAGCGCAAGGTCCGGCCCGACTATGTCGCGAGCTGTCAAGCGGTATTCCTCGGCAAAACGCCGAGGCCTCATTGAAGCAATCTGATCGTCGCGGCGCATCTCGTCGAGAATACGCGTATTCCTCGGCAAAACGCCGAGGCCTCATTGAAGCGGGTTCGTGGAATGCGGGCGCCAACGTGCATCCGGGCGTATTCCTCGGCAAAACGCCGAGGCCTCATTGAAGCCCGATTTCCCCCGTCGTCAGCCATTCACCCCGAACTTCGTATTCCTCGGCAAAACGCCGAGGCCTCATTGAAGCACGTTCATCGGTCTTGCTCGCGTCCGGGGGGGTCGGGAGTATTCCTCGGCAAAACGCCGAGGCCTCATTGAAGCCATGGTAACCGTGTGGGCCGAACTCGTTTGCGAACGTATTCCTCGGCAAAACGCCGAGGCCTCATTGAAGCGCGCCACACATGGCGATGTCTTCGAGCAGGCGGGCCGTATTCCTCGGCAAAACGCCGAGGCCTCATTGAAGCCCTCCGGATCCACATCCCACACACGTTCCTTGTCATGGTATTCCTCGGCAAAACGCCGAGGCCTCATTGAAGCCGCGAGGTATTGGGCGATGGCGACTGAGCTACTCATGTATTCCTCGGCAAAACGCCGAGGCCTCATTGAAGCGTGACCGACGATTTTGCGGACCTCGTGGACAACGAGAGTATTCCTCGGCAAAACGCCGAGGCCTCATTGAAGCCGAAGGCCAAAGGTGACGTTGTCACCGAAGTCCTTCAGCGTATTCCTCGGCAAAACGCCGAGGCCTCATTGAAGCCCGACGACGTTCTGTAGATCCGCTAGTGCCTTGGGTGAGTGTATTCCTCGGCAAAACGCCGAGGCCTCATTGAAGCGCAGATACGACAGATGGCATCATCGACCTGATGCCGCTGGTATTCCTCGGCAAAACGCCGAGGCCTCATTGAAGCAATCGATGCGCAGCAGCGCACGTATGATCGCTTTGCCGAGTATTCCTCGGCAAAACGCCGAGGCCTCATTGAAGCATCAAGGATCTGGATTCCCAACTTCCAACGATCCGGTGTATTCCTCGGCAAAACGCCGAGGCCTCATTGAAGCGACTTCGAGCAACGCGCGCCGCGAGAGGCGGTGAACTAGTATTCCTCGGCAAAACGCCGAGGCCTCATTGAAGCGCCCTTTCAGGCTATTGCGCTGCTCATCCGTTGCCCCTGTATTCCTCGGCAAAACGCCGAGGCCTCATTGAAGCATGCTGACCAGGTTGGTGCGTTTCCCGGTAAATTCAAGTATTCCTCGGCAAAACGCCGAGGCCTCATTGAAGCGCTATGTAACACATTGTGCCTTTCCTTGGAGCCTCGTATTCCTCGGCAAAACGCCGAGGCCTCATTGAAGCGCCGGATTTTCGCCACCCGTAGACGGCTTGCTCCGACGTATTCCTCGGCAAAACGCCGAGGCCTCATTGAAGCTTATGGGTTTTGTATAGGCCTAGCTCATCGACGTTTTCGTATTCCTCGGCAAAACGCCGAGGCCTCATTGAAGCTTGGTCATGACTCATCCCGCTCGCAGAACTGCATGGGTATTCCTCGGCAAAACGCCGAGGCCTCATTCTGCCGCCTTTTCTGCAAGCACGGGCATTCCTTGGCATAACGCCGAGACCTCAGGGCGCTATACCGGCATTGCGGAAGACCGGATATCAAGAGCCCGAACCGCGACTTTCTGTGTGCGAGCGGCTGCGAGCAAATGCTGTCTCTATCCTACTCTGTGAGTGAGAAGGCGTATGTAGCGTCTGGACGTGGGGACGAAGAGGTATCTGCCGCTTTACGGCCGCGCACAGACACGCAGATGAACACCTGACCAGAGGCCCAGCATGGCGGAATTGCCGCTTCTCGCCGTCGACGACCTGCATCTGCACTACCGCACCCGCCGCGGGACCGTGCGCGCCGTCGACGGTGTGAACCTTACTGTGGATCGGGGCGAGGCCCTGGTCGTGCTGGGGGAGTCCGGCTGCGGCAAGAGCTCGCTGGCGCGGGCGCTGATGCGTGTGCTGCCGCGCAACGTCGCCGAGCTTACGGGCCACGTGGCGTTGGCGGGTACCGATGTGCTGGCCTTCGACGAGGAGCGCTTCCGCCGGGAGGTGCGTTGGCAACGCATGGGGCTGGTCATGCAGACCGCGATGAACGCGCTCAATCCCGTCGTACGGGTGGGCGAGCAGGTCGCCGAGCCCATGCGGGTGCACCTGGGTGCTACCCGGGCACGCGCCGCCGAACGCGCCCGCGAGGTCTTCGAGCTCGTCGGCGTCTCGGCGGACTTCCTGGCGCGTTATCCCTTCGAGCTCTCCGGTGGCATGCGCCAGCGCGTGGTGCTCGCGATGGCGCTCATCACCGAACCCGATCTGGTGATCCTGGACGAGCCCACCTCGGCGCTGGACGTGCTCACCCAGGCGAGCATCATGAACCGGTTGAAGCGCATCAAGCGCGAGCTCGGCACCAGCTTCATCCTCATCACCCATGATGTGGCCACCTCCAGCGAGCTCGCCGATCGCGTGGCGCTCATGTACGCCGGTCAGATCGTGGAGCTGGGGAGCGCGTATGCCTTCTTCCGCGACCCGGCACACCCTTACGCGCGCCTGCTGATGGCCAGCGTCCCACGCCTGCGCCAGGCCGAGCGTCCGGTCGCCATCGCGGGTGAACCACCGAGCCTCGCCGCACCGCCGGCCGGTTGCCGATTCGCCGACCGCTGCCCGCACCGGTTCCGGCGCTGCGCCGAGGATCCGCCGGGCTTTCGCGTGGCCGGACGCGAGTCGGTGCGTTGCTGGCTGTATGCCGGGGAGCCCCGCGCATGAGCGCGTCCACCGACAGCCGCAAACGCCGCGGCCATTCCGGCGGCGCTGCGCTATCCGTTCGTGGCCTTCGCACCTGGTTCGAGCTGCGCCAGTGGGGATTCCTGCGTGCGGGTTGGGTACGCGCCGTGGACGGGGTGAGCTTCGAGCTACAGCCGGGGGAGGCAGTCGCCTTCGTCGGCGAAAGCGGCTGCGGCAAGAGCTCGCTGGCGCGCACGCTCCTCGGCCTGCACCGGCCCACCGAAGGCGACGTCGTCTTCGGCGGGCAACCCCTGAGTACACTGCGCGGCCCTGAGCTCAAGCGCTACCGCGCCCGCGTGGGCTACGTGCAGCAGGATCCCTACGGTGCGCTGCCGCCATTCATGGACATCCGCCGCATCCTCGCCGAGCCGTTGATCGTCCACGGCGTGCGCCCCCGCTCGCAACGCCAGCGGCGCATCGAGGCGGCGCTGGCGGAGGTACGGCTGACACCGCCGGCGGAATTCCTCGGCAAATTCCCGCACATGCTGAGCGGCGGCCAGCAGCAGCGCGTCGTCATCGCCCGGGCCCTGGTACTCGAGCCCGCCATGCTCATCGCCGACGAGCCCGTCTCCATGCTCGACGCCTCGGTGCGCGTGGAGATCCTGGAGCTGCTGCGCCGCATTCAATCCGAGCGCGAGCTCACCCTCGCCTTCATCACCCATGACCTCTCCACGGTCCGGCATTACGCCTCACGGGTGTTCGTGATGTATGCCGGCCGCATCGTCGAAGAGGCACCGGTAGACGACCTCCTGGCGCACCCGCAGCACCCCTATACCCAGGCCCTGCTCGCCGCCCTCGCCGACCCCGACCCGGACAACGCCCGGCGCGAGCGCCCCGTCCCCGGCGGCGAACCACCCAGCCTGCTGACGCCACCACCGGCCTGCCGTTTCCACCCGCGGTGCCCCCACTTCATGGCCGGGCTCTGCGACGTGAACGATCCGCCCGATTTCGAGCCGCGGTCCGCGCACTACAGTGCGTGCTGGCTGCATCGGTGATCCCACGCCCCCATCGCACCAGCGGGCAGCCATCACCACCCAACTAGTGCCCACGGACGTCCTTTCCGCTCGGCATCGTACCCATCGCTCGACGTCGCCGCGCGCCTGCACGGGCTCATACGTTCGACCGACTGTTGATCATTGTCCTCACACCGGTGAGACACCAACGGCCTGTCTCCACGGGCCGTTGGTGCCTCGCTCGCCGGGCTGTCACTCGGCGGCTTCTTCGCTACGCTGTTGCTGGCGGGCGGCTTCCAGATCCTGCTGCACATCCGCCAATTGTTCTTCCCGCTCGGCGATGCGGTCCGCCAGGGCGGTTGCCCGTTGATTGCGGGCCTCGATCTCGCTCTGAAGCTCGGCGAGGCGATCTTCGGCCTGCCCGATGCTCGCTTGCAGGTCTTCGAGCTCCGTCTGAGTCTCCTGACGCTGCGTTTGTGCGCTACCGATGTCGTCGTCCAGTTCCGCGAGCGTGTCTTCGCGCTTCTCCATTTGGCTGGTCAACGAGCTCAACCGGTCGTTCTGGCTCTGGATCTGACTCTGCAACTCCGAGAGGCGATTCTGCGCGTCGTCGATGCTCGTTTGAAGCTGCTGCCTTTGCGCTTCGGCCTCGTCGCGTCGTGTCGCCGCAGCATCGGCCCTATCTGCAAGTTTCTCGAGCTCGCCTTCACGATTACTGATTTGGCTGTCCAACGATTGCAGGCGATCGTTGCGGCTCTGGATCTGGCTCTGTAACTCGGAGAGGCGATTCTGCGCGTCGTCGATCTTCGCTTGAAGCTGCCGCCTTTGCGCCTCGGCCTCGTCACGCCGTGTCGCCGCGTCCTCGGCCTCTGCGGCGAGCGCCTCGAGCTCGCTTTCGCGCTCCTCGAGCTGGCTGGTCAAGGCATCGAGCCGTTCGTTGCGCCCGGCTATCCGCTCATCCAGCTCAGTGAGACGTTCTTCGCTCGCGCTGACCTGCGACCGTAGCGTCTCGGTTTGCTGCGCCAGCTCCGAGCGCCGCGCCTCGGCTTCCTCGGCCGCTACCTCGGCCTGCTCACGGGCCTTCTCAGCGGCTTCCAGTTCCTCGCGCGCCGCTGTCAGCTCCTCCTGTAACGATTCCAGCTTGGCGTTCGCCTCGTCGATGGCGCCGTGCACCGCTTTGAGCTCGTCATTCTCGGCGGTCAATTCCTCGTTGTTGGCTTCGAGCGACGACAGGCGCTCCTGGAAGGACGTTCTTTCCTGCGCCCAGGCGGCCTGCTGGCCCTGGAGCCGCGTAGCGAAGTAAATGGCCGCCAGTATCGCCACGATTGCCACGGCCGCGAGCACACGAACGCGATTGTCCCTGAATAGCCCGGCAAGTGATTGTTCTGCCATGAGCGTTGACTCCCCCGTTGGTCACAGCAATGTTGTCACCCAGCTCTGCTGGCGGAGTGTCCGGTCATCCCGGCAGAGCCCACTGACGTAAGCGTAGTGCCTTTGAGCACGACGACCATTGCACCCTGCGGACGGTCGGCGCGATACCGGAAGCACTCCGATAGGAGTGACACGCAGGCGCCAGGGCGAGGGCATCATTCGCGCCCGCGATCAGAGACCACCGTTTGACGCCCGGGCGAGACCGACGCGACGCTCTGCCGCTTTCAACATCAATTCCATCATGGCCGCATAGTCATAACCGGCCCATTCGGCCATCATTGCCATCTTGCCGTCCCAGTACCACGTGGGGTTGGTGTTGGCATCGATCAGCCGGGGCTCGCCGTCCGGGCCGCAGCGGAAGTCGATACGAGCGTAGTCCCGGAAGCCGAGCCGTGTGAAAAGCCTGCTGCAATGCTCGACGAGCTTTGCCCAGGTGATGTCGTCGATATCGGCCTGACGGAACTGAAGCTTCGACCAGTACGGGGATTCCGGATCGGCCTTGGAGGCGTAGGTCAGAATTGGTGGCAACTCCGGGTCCAGCGCGCTGTAGTCCACCTCCAATGGCGGCAGCACGGTGAAACCGTCCGCCGGGTTGCCGATCAGTCCGACGGTGAATTCGGTGCCGGTGAGCATGTCCTGGATGAGGGCCTGGGGAATCTCCAGCACGCTGCGCAGCCACGCCATGTACGCCTCCGCTTCGACGGCATCATTCACGACGCAGTCCTTGGTGATACCAAAGCTGCCACCGCTGGCGTTCGGCTTGATGATGGCCGGATAGAGCACCGGCATTACCGGCGGGTCGGCGGTGAGGTCGACATAGGTTTCGTTGGGCACGGGAATGCCCAGCGTCGCCGCCGCCGCGCGCACCAGCGCTTTGTCGGTGCTCACGCTGATGGCCATGGGGTCGGAGCCGGTATACGGTAGCTCGAGAATCTCCAGCAGCGCGGGGACGTTGCGTTCGTAGTCCCAGTTGTTGCGGAAGCCCGTATCACAGAGATTGAGCACCAGCGCCGGACGGGCGGCCTTCAGGGACTCGAACAGCCGGTCGTGATCGTCGAAGTAGGTAAAGCGGTAGCCATTCAGGTTCGCCAGAGCGGTGCGCAGGCGTTCGACCCCCGTGTATTCCTCCTCGCCGAAACGCCCGTCGGGGGCGTATGGATAGGGATAGCGGGGGTCACCGAGGAGCACCGCCACGTTGACCGGGCCATGCGGACTCGTCTCACCCATGCGTACGGCCTCCCTTGCGCCGCCCAATATCGATAGGCCTCTGAGTCAACATAGACGCTCCCCACGCCAGCGGGCACGCCCGTCACTCCGGTTAGTAAGCGTGCGGCGTGGACAGCGAACGCGCGGCGTCGATCAGCCTGGAGGCATCAGCGCCGTAGGAAAACACGTGGAAGCCGTCGTCGCCGCCCATCTCCGGCGAGGCACCCACCTGCCGAACGAACTCGACCGGGTCGGGCAGGCGCGAGCGCAGCATACGCAGAAACAGATCCAGGCTGACTCTGTTCGCCGCCCTCACCCGCGGGTGCGAGAACACCTCGGCACGGGCATTACGCATCACCGCCTGGAACACCCGCCTCGGCACCCGCACCATGACGCCGACGTGCACTGGAATGACCACCCCGCGGGCGCGCGCCGTCTGCAACCACTGGCGCATGTTCCCGACGCTGAAGCTCGCCTGCGTAATCACCCGTTCGGCCCCCGCGGCCTGCTTATCGAGCACGATGGCGGCGCTCCTCGCACGGTGGGCGCTGCTGGTGAGCGTGAAGTAGCTTTCCGGGTACGCGCCCACGGATACGTGGATGCCCTGGTTCCGGAATCGTTCGATGAGCTCGTAGACCGTACGCACACCCTCCCCGTGCCCCGGATTGCCCGAGACCACGAGTGCACGCTGAATGCCGCTGGCATCGAGTCGCGCAACGACTCGCTCGACGTCGTCCACCCGGTTGGCGGGCACGTGCACGGTCACCGGATCGGCAACGCCGGCCGCTTTGTCGATCGCCTCGTCGAGATCTCCGGTACAGGGGATCAGTATCTCCTCGGCCCCGGCCTCGATCAGCCGGGCGGCACTGCGAATACCCAACGCTTCCGCGCTTACGTGCATCGATCCCGCGCCCGGCAATGACCACGATGTGTACCGGTCATCTCATGACTTCCGGGCGCTGCCGCGGATATCAACCCTTGAACGCGATTTTCAAGCGCTACACGGCAGCCACCCCGGAATGAGGTATTCGCTGGCGGGGCCGGGTCACGCCATGCGAGCGCAACGCCGCCACCGGGCCGCTGCGGCGCGCCCTTCGGGCGAGGCTGTCGGGCGCTCTCGCGGCGTTGCTCGTCGCTCATGTAGCGCTTGCTACACCACGCTCCTCGCGCCTTGCGAGAACGCCCGACAGCCTCGCTGACATGTGGCATTACCTGTGATCGGATTAGTAGTAGTAGGCTTGCAGGCAAACGCAGGCAAACACCGATGCAGAACGGGCCCCGCCATGCAGGACGCTGAGCCAACCGCGGCACTTTCGCAGATTGCCGATTTCGAGACCCTGGCGACGTACACGGACCGGTTCGCCTCGTCGGCCCGCACCCGGGTGGACGTGGTTACGCCGAACCTGGAGCCCCAGCTTTATGACCGGCCGGCATTCGTCGCGGCGGTCGAACGGTTCGCGCTCGACCGCCGCGACGCCCGAGTGCGCATACTGGTCGCCGACGCCCAGGCCGCAGTGCGCTACAGCCGCCGGCTGATACCGCTCACCCGCCGGCTGCCCAGCGTCTTCGAGCTGCGCCAGTTGCGCCCGAAGCACGCGGACTCCCCGCGCGCCCTGCTGATCATCGATGGCCGTCATGTCATCGACCGGCCTCAGGGCGGGCGGCCGGACGGTGTCGCAAGCGAAGACTCGCCCGGCAGAGCGAAACCGTATGCGGAAACGTTCGAGGCACTCTACGCCGAGAGCGACCCGCACACCGAATTCCGGGGGCTGCAGCTATGAGGCGGGCGACGGCACGGGTGGCGGCAATCCTCGCCGTGGCCATCATTGCCTGCAGCAACCAGGCGTTGGCGGCGATCGACACCATCACGCTGAAACACCGGCCCGCGGAAACGATTCTCCCTGCGTTACGGGAGCTGGCACCGCAAGGCGTGGGCCTGGCGGCGGACGGGTTCCGGTTGATCGTGCGAGGCGAGCCCGGCGAGATCGCCAGCATGCGCGAAGCGGTGGCGACGCTCGACCGGCCGCTGGCCAATCTGCTCGTCAGCGTCCGACACAGCGGGCGCGCCACCCGGGAGCAACGGCGTATCGAAGGGCGCGGCCAGGTAGGCAACGACGGTGCCTCCGGCCACCTGGAGATCCGCCGCACCCACAGCGAGCGCGACGAGACCGGCAACCAGCGCGTACGCACGCTCGAAGGCCATGCCGCACGCATCGATACGGGCATGACGGTGCCCGCCGGCAGCCGCTGGCTGTGGGCAGGCCGACGCGGTGCGGGCTACGCGGAAGCACCCGCCTACCGCCATATGCCCGACGGCTTCTACGCTGTACCGTACCTCAACGGCGAGCGCGTACGCGTCGAGATCGCGGTACGCCGGGAGCGCCCCGATGGCGAACGCACGCGCAAACGCGAGGTGGTAACCACGGTCAGCGGGCGCCTGGGTGAATGGATTCCCCTGGGCGGGGTCAGCAGCGGCGATCGGGCCGGACATTGGCGCACGGCGAAATCCGCTGCGCGCATCGAGTTGAGAGTGGAGCGGGTGCGGTAGCGGGCTTCAGTCCGCGCCCCAGAGGCTGCGCACGCGCTCCCGGTTGAGGGCGAGCCACTGCAGCGCGATGAGCGGCATGGCGGCGTGGATGGTGCCGTCGTCCACCATCGCCATCGCCTCGTCGAAGCTCACCACGTGCACGCGGATATCCTCGCCCTCCTCGGCGAGCCCGTGCACACCGCCCAGGTTGCTGGTATCGGTGCGGGCGCAATACAGATGCACCTGCTCCGAGGTGCCACCGGGGCTGACCAGATAACGGCAGATGGAGAGCACGTCCGCGAGCTCGCAGTTCGCCTCCTCCACGGATTCCCGCCGGGCGACCGCCTCGGGTGATTCCCCCGGCTCGATGATGCCGGCGATCACCTCCATCAGCCACGGCCCCCGGGGCGCCTCCAGCGCGCCCACCCGGAACTGCTCCACCAGGACCACCTCGTCGCGCGCCGGGTCGTACGGCAGAACGCCGACGGAGTGGCCGCGCTCGAAGACCTCGCGGTCGAGCTCCGGGCCCATGCCCCCCTCGAACTGGGCATGGCGCACGCGGTAGCGGCGGATGCGGAAGTAGCCGTCGTAGGCGTCCTCGGCGTCAACGATCTCGTAGTGCATGCGACTCCCTCTCTGCGCGGACAGACCCGCCGCCAGCTGTCTCAGTCGCCGCGCTCGAACACGGCGATGCTCTCGACATGAGCGGTGTGCGGGAACATGTCCATCACCCCGGCCCTGGCAAGGCGGTAACCGTACTCGTGCACCAGAATGCCGGCATCCCGCGCCAGGGTCGAGGGCCCGCAGGAGACGTAGACGATACGCTCGGGACGCAACCACGCCACGTTGGGCAGCACCTCGGCGGCGCCTGAGCGCGGCGGATCCAGGAGCACGCGGTCGACACCACCGGCAAGCCATTCACGACCGGTGACGTCGCCGGTGAGATCGGCGGCGTGGAACGACACGTTGTCGATGGCGTTACGCCTGGCATTTTCCCGCCCCCGCTCCACCAGCGATTCCGCGCCTTCCACGCCAATGACGTGACCGGCGCGGCGCGCCATCGGCAGCGTGAAATTGCCGAGCCCGCAGAAGAGATCCAGCACGCGGTGATGCGGCTCCAGTTCGAGAAACTCGACGGCCCGGCTGACCATGTCGCGGTTGATCTCGCCGTTGACCTGGGTGAAGTCGCTGGGGTCGAAGCGCAGCTCCAGATCGAACGCCGGCAACCGGTAGGTAAGCTCGGGGGCCTCCGGCCAGAGCGGTGCGATGGTGGACTCGTTGCCGGGCTGCTCGTAGACGTAGAGCCCGGTACGCTGGCCGAACGCAACGAGCGCGGCGCGGTCGTCATCAGTGAGCGGATCCAGGTTCCGGAACACCAGCCCGCCCACCTCGTCGCCCATCGCCACTTCGATCTGCGCGAGCCGCGCGCGAATGGACAGCCCCCCGATCAGCTCGGCGAGCTCGCCCAGGTGCTCCGCCACCCGGGGGTCGAGCACGTGGCACTCGCCGATATCGGCCACGAACGGGCTCATTTTCTCGCGAAAGCCCACCAGTACGCGGTCGCCCTTCGCCGGCACGAATTTCACGCCGAGGCGAGCCTTGCGGCGATAGCCCCAGACCGGTCCCCGCAATGGCTCCAGCCATTCCTGCGGGCGTACGCGGCCGACGTGCTCGAAGAGCTCGGCGAGCACTCCCGCCTTGTGATCGATCTGATCCTCGTCGCAGAGATGCTGCAGACTGCAGCCCCCGCACAGGCCGAAATGCGGGCAACGCGGCTCGATACGATTGGCCGCCGGCTCCAGCACTTCCAGGGTGCGGGCCTCGTCGCGGCGGCGGTGGCGTTTCACGTACTGGAACCGCACCCGCTCACCGGCGAGCGCCCCGTCCACGAATACGGTCTTGTCGTTGACGTGGGCGATGCCCCGGCCTTCGTGGCTGAAGCCTTCGATCACCGCTTCCACCGGCTCACGGGGAATGCGTCGCTTGCGTCGTGCCATGGAACCCTTTGTCGGTGGGGTGGCGGTCAGCGCTCCTGCCAGGCCGCCAGGAATTCGTCGAGATGGGGGAGTTTCGCCTCGGCGAGCGCATCACGCACCAGAGCGCAGGCTTCATCGTAGCCGGTGCGGTCCAGGCGCCCGCGCAGCAGCTCGAAGCGCAGGTAGAGCAGGTACGTGTTGAGTACGTCCGTCTCGCAGTAGTTGCGAACCGCCTCGTAGTCACCGGCCTCGATGCACTCGCGCACCTTCGCGCCGCTCATGCCCATCTTGCCCGGAAAACCGCACAGCGAGGCCATCTCGTCCAGGGGCGCATTGGCGCGGGGCTGGTAGCCGGCGAGCACGTCCATGAGGTCCGTGTGGCGTTCGTGGAAACGGTTGAGGTAGTTGTTGAATCGAAACGCCTGGTCGTTGTCGCCACTCTCGAAATAGCGGGGCGCGCTCACACCGTGGATCATGCCCCGATAGTGGAGCACCGGCAGATCGAAACCGCTGCCGTTCCAGGAGACCAGGCGCGGGACGTACCGGTCCAGCCCGTCGAAGAAGCGCTGGATCACCTCGCCCTCGCCGGTCTCCGCATCGCCAATGGAAAACACCCGGAACTTGTCGCCGATGCGCGCGGCCACGGAAATCACGGCCACGCGATGCAGGTGCAGGCGCAGGAAATCGCTGCCGCCGGTGTCGGCACGGCGCACCGCCAGCATCGCCTCGGCGACGTCACTGTCGGGCAGCGACTCGTCGAGACCCAGCAATCGCCGCCCACCGGTGACGTCCGGCACCGTCTCGATATCGAATGCGAAGACGTTCATCAGTCCGGGAAGACGCCGCTGGAGAGGTAACGGTCGCCGCGGTCGCAGACGATGGTCGCGATAGTGGCGTTGTTCAGGTCCTCGGCAAGGCGTAGCGTCGCCGCGAGCGCGCCGCCGGAGGAGATACCCGCCATGATGCCCTCTTCGACGGCGAGACGCCGCGTCATCTCCTCGGCTTCGGCCTGGCTGACCTCGATGACACGGTCGACGCGTTCACGCTCGAAGATACGCGGCAGATAGGCCTCGGGCCACTTGCGGATGCCGGGGATGCTGGAACCATCGTCGGGCTGCACGCCCACGATCTCCACCGCCTCGTTGCACGCCTTGAGGTACCGCGACACCCCCATGATGGTGCCGGTGGTGCCCATGGAGCTCACGAAATGGGTGATCCGCCCGCCGGTGGCGTTCCACAGCTCCGGGCCGGTGCTCTCGTAGTGGGCGCGCCAGTTGTCCGGGTTGGCGAACTGATCCAGGACCCGGCCGTGACCTTCCGCCTGCATGCTCTCGGCGAGGTCACGCGCGCCCTCCATGCCCTGCTCCTTGGAGACGAGCACGAGCTCGGCACCGTAGGCCTTCATGGACGCACGGCGCTCGGCGGTCATGTTCTCCGGCATGATGAGCACCATGCGGTAACCGCGGATCGCCGCGGCCATGGCCAGCGCGATGCCGGTATTGCCACTGGTGGCCTCGATGAGCGTATCCCCGGGACGGATCTCACCGCGTTCCTCGGCGCGACGGATCATGTTGACCGCGGGGCGATCCTTGACGGACCCAGCCGGGTTGTTGCCTTCGAGCTTGAGCAACACCGTGTTCGAGCCGGTATCGGCAAGCCGCTGCAGGCGCACCAGCGGCGTACCGCCGACGTAATCTTCGATGGTCGGATAATCCATGCGCGGGATTGTACTAACCTTTCGACAAGCATGGCCATGCCTCGGCGTTCGCTAACGCGCGTGTGGCAAGTCGCGAGGGGCGAGGTGCCGCAAGGTCCGCACGAGCGGCGGGCAATGCAGCTCCCGAGCGCGCTGACGAACGCCCGGAGGGAGTGGTCGTGCGGCGCTCGCCGGCGGCTGTTGCGCCGGCTCGACGGTGGGTCGCGACGCCGGCCGCTCATGCGCCTTGTCGACAAACCGCACAACGGCTCCAAAGCATGGCGATACGTGTCGAAAGCCTCCGCCCCGCCACTCGGCGGCGCGCTGTCGTGTAGCTAATCCGGGCGCGTCGCCGTAGCACAGATGTCGGCTGCCGAGTGCAGCCGACCTACCCGATCGCCAGCAACGCCGTCGGTCGGTGAGCGGGATGCGCTGGCCAGCGCGCGCCCCGCATCACGGCACCGCGGTTACCAGGCGCGCTTGCCGTTTTGAGCTTTGCACTTCGAGCTGCGTGTTTCAAAGAGGTCATGGACGTCGGGACGCAAACACGAACGGCGCCAGCAGTTACCGTGGTTGCCGTAGGTTGGCGAGCGCAAAGCGCTGGCCAACGTGCGTTCCCGCATTACGGCACCGCGGTTGCCGGGCGCGCTTGCCGTTTTGAACTTTGCGCTTCGAGCTGCGTGTTTCAGAGAGGTCATGGCCGTCGGGACGCAAACGCAAACGGCGCCAGCGGTTGCCGTAGGTTGGCGAGCGCGAAGCGCTGGCCAACGTGCGTCCCCGCACCACTATGCGGCGGTTGCCGCTTTGAGATTTGCACGTCGAGCTGTGTATGTCAGGGGCGTCTCGGCCGTCGTGGGGTAGCGGCTGAACGCGAATGGCGCCGGGAGTCCGCCGGCGCCGTTCGCGTTTGGAGGGAAAACGGTGTCAGGCCGATGGCAACGCTGCGTCGCTCCACTCACCGTCGACGAGACGCCGCAGCCCCAGCGGGTTGTCGTCGCGCAGCGGCGACGGCAGCAACGGTGCCGGGCAATCCTGAAAGCAGACCGGGCGCAGGAATCGCTCGATGGCGAGCGTGCCCACCGAGGTGGTCGCCGAGTCCGTGGTGGCCGGCCAGGGCCCGCCATGGACCATGGCATCGCAGACCTCGACGCCGGTGGGGAATCCATTGAACAGCACCCGTCCGGCGCGTTGTGTCAGGCAGTCGACGAGCGCCCCTGCCCGTGCCAGCTCACCGTCGGCACCGTGGACGGTGGCCGTGAGCTGCCCCGGCAACGCGGCCGCCACCGGCGGCATCTCCTCGGCGCTGTCCAGCTCCACGATCAGCGACGCCGGACCGAAGACCTCTTCGGCCAGGGCGGGATTCGCCTCGAACGCCGCCCGGGTGACGCGGAACACACAGGCCGAGGCGCGTCCCGGCTGGGTGCCGCCGGCGGCGACCGCGCGCACTCCGTCGATGCCCGCGAGCCGTTCCACGCCGGCCTCGTAGGCGGACTGGATCCCCGGATGCAGCATCTCCGCCGGCTCCCGCTCCGCCACTTCCCGGGCCACCGCGTCGCAGAAGCGCTCCAGCCCATCACCGGTGACGGCGAATACCACCCCGGGATTGGTGCAGAATTGCCCTGCCCCCAGGGTCACCGACCCGACATAGCCACCGGCGAGCTCATCCGCGGCGCTGGCGAGGCGTTCCGGCAGGAGGAACATCGGGTTGACGCTGCCCATCTCGGCGAACACGGGAATCGGCACGGCGCGTTCCTGCGCGAGCCGCGCCAGCGCACTCCCGCCACGGAATGACCCGGTGAACGCGACGGCGGTGATGTCGGGATGCTGCACCACGGCGGCGCCCACGGCATTACCCCCGCCGTAGACGATATTGAAAACGCCATCCGGCATACCCGTGGCCACCACCGCGCGCCGAAGCGCGGCCGCCACGATGGCACTGGTGGCCGGATGCCCCGGGTGGGCCTTGACCACCACCGGGCAGCCCGACGCCAGGGCCGAAGCGGTGTCACCACCGGCGACGGAGAACGCCAGCGGGAAATTGCTCGCGCCGAACACCGCCACCGGGCCCCGCGGAACGCGGTACTGGCGGATGTCCGGTCGCGGCGGGGTGCGTTCGGCATCCCCACGGTCGATCCGTGCCCCCAGAAAATCGCCGCGCCGGACCACCGTCGCGAACAGGCGCAGCTGGCCGACGGTGCGCGCGAGCTCGCCGCGTACCCGGCCTTCGGGTAACGCCGTCTCGGCGGGCATGGTCTCCACCAGCTCGTCGGTGACGGCTTCGATCTCCGTGGCGGCGCGATCGAGAAAGGCTGCCCGGTCTTCCAGGGTGCGCCCGCGATAATCGGGCCAGGCAGCGGCGGCCTCGCGGCAGGCCGCGTTCACCTCGCCGTCGGTGGCCTCGGGCACGGCGCCGCCGTCAAAGGCGTCCGCGCTGACCCGCGCACCGATCATGTGGCGAATGTGCACTGTCATTGCGTCCCCTCCGTAAGGTTGTCGATAGGTGTCCCGAAACACGCCGCGGGCAACCCGCGCACACCGGGGCGAATCCGGTAGAGGCCGCCGCCGGCGCCGGCATCGTCGTCAAGCCCGAGCGAGGCCGTGGTGATATAGAGATCGGTGAGCGCCTCGCCGGCGAACGTGCACGAGGTCACCCGCCGCGCGGGCAACGGCACGCGGATATCCCGGCGCCCATCCGGCAGGAACCGGGAGAGGCAGCTTCCGCCGAAGTGGGCCACCCACAGCCCCCCTTCCGCATCGCAGGTCATGCCGTCGGGCCCCCCTTCGGAGGAGTCCACGCGGATATGGACGCGCTTGTTGGAAAGACGGCCGTCGGCGCCGAGGTCGAAGGCGTAAATGGTTCGCGCCAGGGAGTCGGTGTGATACAGGGTCCGCCCGTCGGGACTGAGGGCGGGTCCGTTGGAGACGACGTAGCCCGTGTCGACGACGGTCACACCGGCATCGTCGATGCGGTAGAGACTCCCGGTGGGCTCGCGCTCGGCATCGTCCATGGTCGCCGCCCACACCCGACCGGCAGGGTCGGCCTTGGCGTCATTGAAGCGGTTGCCCGGACGGTGGGGCTCCGGCTTCGCCACCTCGGCGACGATTTCAGGGCCGTGCTCGTGCAGGCGCAGGTGCACGATGCGCGAGCGCAGCCCGGCGAGAAAGCCATCGCCGTCGGCCCGCGCCACCAGCCAGCAGCATGCTTCCGGCAACGGCCAGCCCCGGGTCCCGCCATCTGCCACGTCATGGCGATAGAGGTAACCTGCGTGAATGTCCACGAACAGCACGGCACCGAGCGTCGGTACCCACACGGGCCCCTCGCCGAGGCGTGCGCGCCCGTCCCAGACACGTTCCGGCACCGGTATCTGTGGCTGGCTCATAGTCTCTCCTCGCTTTGACGACCACCCGGCGTGGATCGATTCCGGGCGCACGGTGACGACACCCGTCCACGCACTTCTAGTAGCTGCCAGGGGTCCGCGGCACCGGGTTCAGCATAGAAGCACGTCGATAACCTTTAAATGTCATTTTTCTGAAGGCCTTATATAGATTTCCATATATCCGAGAAAAAACCGGACACCCGGGATTGTTGGTAGCAGATGCCGTGCCGGCTTGACTGGATGACGGCTGACAAGCCGTTCCACAAGTGCTATCAATAGCACTGTATAACCCATACCGTTAACTTGGTTATCGATTGATAACAAAATATGCATACCTGAACGGAGGACGAGATGACATCCCAGACTGCGATCTACCCCAGCCTCGACGGCCGGGTCGTCTTCATAACCGGCGGCGGCACCGGCATCGGTGCCAGTCTGACGCGGGCATTCTCGGCACAGGGGGCGAAGGTGGCGTTCGTGGACATCGCCGAGGACGACAGCAACCGGCTCGTGGCCGATATCGAGCGCGAGACGGGGCGGCGGCCGCTGTTCATACCCTGCGATATCCGTGACGTGCCCGCACTGCAGGGCGCCATCGCCGAGACACGCGACGCACTCGGCGACGTCGGCGTGCTCGTCAACAACGCCGCCAACGACGATCGCCACCGCCTGGAGGAGGTCACGCTGGAGTACTGGAACGACCGCATCGCCATCAACCAGCGCCCGATGTTCTTCGCCGCCCAGGCGGTGGTACCGCAGATGCGACGCCTCGGCGGGGGCTCCATCATCAACTTCGGCTCGGTGAGCTGGCGGATGGGCACCGCCAACGTGCCTGTCTACGCCAGCGCCAAGGCGGCCGCCCACGGCCTGACCCGCAGTCTCGCCCGGGATCTCGGCGGCGACGGCATACGCGCGAACACGGTGGTGCCCGGCTGGGTGATGACGGATCGCCAGAAACGCCTGTGGGTCACCCCCGAGGGGGAGAAAGTCATCGACGCCAACCAGTTCCTCAAGGGCCGGGTCCAGCCCGAGCACGTGGCAGCCATGGCGGTGTTCCTGGCGGCCGATGACAGCGCCATGTGCAATGCCCAGGAGTTCATCGTCGACGGCGGCTGGGTTTGAATTACTAACCTTTGCGACAGTATTGCCAGGTCTCAGCGCCACTGCGCGGTGTCTCGGCAAGGCGCGGGAGCGCCGGCGTGGCGAGGCTCACGTCAAGCGAGCGCAACGCCGCCGAGGCGCCGCGCAGTGGCGCCCTGCGGGTGGCCGTGTGCGCCGCTGTGGACTGCGTTGCTCGTCGCTCATGGTGACCTTGCTACACGTCGCTCCTCGCGCCACTGACCATCGAGGCGAGTGACTCGGGATATCGCAAGCCCGTTGTGGCGGCATACCCACGAAGGCCTGTCGAAGCGAACAGCGGCGGACACGGCCACTGAGACATGGCAATACTGTCGCAAAGGTTAGTACACGACCGGCGCCCTGCGGGCGCCGGCCCGTGCCGCGCCGGATGGTTCAGGCAGTGGCCCCGGCCGCCTCGCTCGCCGAGCGGTACTCGTTGACCACCAGGTCCGTGAGCTCCTGGATGGATGTCTCCCGGGTCGCCCGATCGAAGGTGATGCGCCCGTCCTGGACCAGGTTGATGCGGTCGCAGACGTCGAACACCTGGGCGTAGTTGTGGGCGACGATGATCACCGATACCTCCGAGTGCTCCTTGAGCCGACGGATGACGTCGAGGATCAACGCGCTCTCACGCACCCCCATCGCCGCCGTCGGCTCGTCGAGCAACAGGATGCGGGCGTCGGAGTAGACCGCACGCGCGACCGCCACCGCCTGGCGCTGACCGCCGGAGAGCTTGGAGATCTCCACGTCCACCGACGGCACGTTCACGCCCATGCGCTGGAGATGGGATTCCGCGGCGCGGCGCATGGCCCGATCGTCGAGAATACGCAGGGCACCCCCCCGGGTGATCTCCCGTCGCAGGAACATGTTGCGGAAGACGCTGAGCTCGTTGACCAGCGCCAGGTCCTGGTAGACCGGTTCGATGCCCAGCGACCGGGCGTGGATTACCGATTCCAGTGTCACCGGCTGGCCGTCGATGTACAGCGAGCCACTGGTGGGCGGATGAAAGCCGGTGAGGATCTTCATCAGCGTGGATTTGCCGGCCCCGTTGTCCCCCAGCAGGGCGAGCACTTCCCCACGGGCGAGCCGGATGTTGATGTCGTCCAGCGCCCTCACCGCGCCGAACGACTTCGACAGGTGCTCCCCACGCAGAATATCGTCGGCGTTGGTCGCCTCGTTCATGACTTGCCTCCCGCTCGAATCCGGCTCAGGTGCACGTTCATCATCATGGTCACGACGATCGCCAGCCCCAGGATCATGTCGAACGTGTAGGCATTGACGCCGGAGATCGTGAAACCGTCCTTGAGAATCCCGAGCACCACCGCACCGAGAAACGCGCCGATCACGGTGCCCGATCCCCCGGTCAGCAGGGTGCCGCCGATGACCGCCGAAGCGATGGCCATGAACATGATCTCGGTTCCGCCGGCGAGCGGATCCACGGATTCGATGCGGAAAGCGTCGAGAATACCCGCGAAGCCACCCAGCAGGCTGCAGATCATGAAGTTACCGATCTTCACACGGCCGGTGCGGATGCCCACCTCCGCGGCACCCAGCGGATTGCCGCCGGTGGCAATGGTGTGCAGCCCCCAGCGCGTCTTCGTGAGCACGAACTGAAAGACGATCGCCAGCACGATGGCCCAGGTGATCTGCACGACGATGTTGCCGCCGAACAGCGTCGCCCAGAACGCACTCGCCTCGGGCTGGACGGGAAAGCCGCCGGAGATCGTGAGATTGAAGCCGTTGACGAAGAACAGCATCCCCAGCGTGGTCACGAACGAGGGCACGCGCAGTCCCACCGTGATGGCGCCGTTGATGAGCCCCACGAATGCGGCAGCGGCCAGTGCCAGTACGATGGCCAGCGGCAGCGGTGCGCCCGCCTGCTGCGCGAAGTACATCACCAGCGGTGACAGCGCGTAGACCTGGCCGACGGAAAGGTCGAGCTCGCGATTGACCAGCACCATTACCTCGCCGGCGGCGATGATGGCCGTGGCCGCGGCGAACTGCGCCAGTACGCCGAGGTTGTCCGCCGACAGGAAGTACGGCGAGGTCCACTGGAAATAGATGACCAGCGCGATGCCCGCGAGCATGATGCTGGCCTCACGCCACTGCAGCAGCAGGATCGCTTTCTGGCGCCATCCGCCCGCCGGCGCCCCTCCCGGGCGCCGGCGGACTACACCTGTGGTATTGACGTTTTCCTGATAAGCCATGACTCACCCGACAGCGATGGGACCGGAACGCTCAAGGAGCTTCGACGCCTCGGCATTGCCCTGGAACCGGCTCTCCGTCTCGAGATAAGGCGTGACGTTCTCCGAAGTCACGAACTTCAGGCCCGTGTTGATGTCGCCCGGGCCGGTAAGGCCGCCGGAGACCTTGAACATGAACAGCTCCATGACCGTGTAGAACCCTTGCAGGTAAGCCTGCTGGTCGACGGTGAAATCCAGGTACCCCTCGTCGATGGCCGTCAGCGTGCCCGGCAGCAGATCGAAACCGCCGCCGCGCACGCCTTTCTCGCGCAGCCCGTGCTTCTTCATGGTCTTGGCCACCGCCGCGGTGCTGCCCGCATCGACGGCGAACATGCCCTTGAGGTTCTGGTGGCCGAGGTAGAACGACTCCACCCGCGAGAATTCCTCGTTGATGGTCGCCCCGGTGGCCGTCTCGTGCAGCGTGATGTCCTTGCCCGATTCCTCGATGGCAGCCTTGGCACCGTCGAGACGCGGCTGGATGTTGAGCTGGCCCGGCGTGGCGATGAAACCCGCGACCTCGCCGGAGCCCACCAGCTCCACCATCCGCTGGCCCACCGCCTTGCCGGCGAGGAACAGCTCCTGGCCCACGTAGGCCAGACGGTTGTTGTCGACGTCCGCGTTGTAGGAGAACACCGGGATGCCCTGTTTCAGGGCCCGGTCCACCGGCGCGTTGAAGGCGTTGCGGTCCACCAGCGCCACGGCGATCCCGTCGGCCTTGGAAGCGATGGCGGCATTCATCGAATTCACCATCTCGCTGGCGACGGACGTCTGCGAGCCGGTCCACTGGTAGGTACAGCCGAGCAGCGCGCAGGCATCGGCGATGCCGTACTGGGTGGGCACGAAGAACGGATTCGTGGACACGTGGTTCACGAACACGAAGTTCCACTTCGGATGCGAGGGATAAGCGCCTTGATCGGCCGCATGGGCAGCGCTGGGCAGCCCCAGGGTAGCCGCCACCGACAGCAGCGCGCCGCTGCCGGCGGCACGGCGCAGCAGAGCGCGACGGGACGGCGATGGAACGTCTTCCAGGTCCAGGTAATCCTGCGGTTCGTTGCTCATGTCACTCTCCTCCGGTCACAGTGCGAAACGTCCGCCTCAGGGCGAGAAGTGAAAGACGGTTGTCTGGTGGTACGGCTCCCCGGGTTCGAGCCGGGTGGACGGAAAATCGGACTGGTTGGGCGCATCCGGGAAATGCTGCGCTTCCAGCGTGAAACCGCCCCAGTGGGCATAGGATTCACCGTTCTTGCCCGCGAGCGATCCGTCGAGGAAGTTGCTGGTGTAGAACTGAACCCCGGGTTCGGTGGTGTAGAACGTCAAAGCCCGCCCCGACGCCGGATCGACCACGCGGGCGGCAAGAGCGTCCAGATCGCCATCGGTGTTCAGCACCCAGTTGTGGTCATAGCCCCCGTGCTCCGGCTCGGCCCGCTGGAGCTGGACATGGTCGTCGCGGATTTGCTCACCAATGGCCTTGGGCGTGCGAAAGTCGAACGGCGTCTGCGCCACCGGCGCCAACCGCCCGGTGGGAATCAGCGTCTCGTCCACCGGCGTGTACCGGTCCGCATTGATCATGGCGACCTGGTCGAGGACGTCGCCCTCGCCCGCGCCGGCGAGATTGAAATAGGCGTGATTGGTGAGGTTGACCACGGTGGGCTCGTCGCTCAACGCCGTGTAGTGAATGCGCAGGTCGTTGTGCTGGTTGAGCGTGTAGCGCACCGTCACTGCGAGGTCACCGGGGAAGCCCATGTCCCCGTCCCGGGAGAGCAGGCTGAGCTCCACACCCACCCATTCCGCCCCTTCGATGGGCCGGGCCTGCCAGATGCGGCTGTCGAAACCGTCGGGCCCGCCGTGCAGGGCATTGGGGCCGTTATTCGCAGGAATCCGGTAGGTCTCGCCGCCGAGCTCGAACTCACCCCCGGCAATGCGATTACCGTAGCGACCGATCAGAGCGCCGAAGTACGGCGCGTTGTCGAGATAGGGTTCGAGGCGGTCGAAGCCCAGAACCACGTCCTCGAATTCACCGTTCTTGTCGGGCACCGTGACGGACTGGACGATGCCGCCGTAAGTCAGAACGCCGACTTCCATGCCGGCGTCGTTGGTGAGCGTGTACTCGTCCACGCGTGTGCCGTCGGGCATGGTGCCGAAAGGCGCACGTGTGACCGACATGGCGTGGGCGGCGCCGCCGGCCATGCCGACGGCCGACACCAGCAACGTCCCGGCGATACCGGTGCGAGACAACGATCGCATAGTCTCCTCCTCCTTGCGGTGAATGAGCCGCGCTGACGCGGGCTCATGTCCTCGATCTGTCTTGTTCGTTATCCAAACGCCGTCCGTACGCCGTGGGCGGGCAATCCGACGTGGCTACGCACGAACCGGCTTGCCTCCAACCATAGCGGGTCACCCATAACCTACAAATACGACTTGTCCCATAAATTCATATCCGTATGGTTATGGCTTTGCCAAGCACGGTGCGATCCCCTCTACCTCCCACGGTCGCTGACGGCGTCGACCACGGGCTATGCCGTTCGAGATCGACGGCTCCGGGCAGCCGACCAGGGCCTGTGATGTGCACTATCGCGGGCGTTGGGGTCATTGCCACTGCAGATGTCGGGCACCGCCAGCGGCGGTCCCCGACCTACGCGGTTCCAATCCACGACACCAGATCAACGCTCGTAGGTCGGCTGCCCCGGTAGCCGACGTCCCGGCTCTTCGCCCGGCACACGCCCGCCGACGAGGCTCGCTATCACAGCGGCCAGATCGCCACTTGCGGGAACGCCAGCATCAACGCCAGCACACCCACCTGGATCGCGATGAACGGCAGCAGCGAGCCGTAGATATCCCGCAGCGAAATCTCCGGCGGCGCCACGCCCTTGAGATAAAAGGCGGCCGGACCGAACGGCGGGCTCAGGAAAGAGACCTGCATGTTTATCGCGAAGAGAATCCCGAACCACACCGGGTCGTAGCCCAGTTTCTCGACGATGGGCACGAAGATCGGCAGCGTGAGCATGGCGATACCGATCCAGTCCATGAACAGGCCCAATACGATGAGAATCGCCATCATCACCAGCACGATGGCAATGGGGGCGAGATCCAGCCCGAGGATGCTGTCGGCGACGAACCGGTTGCCGCCCATGAGGTTGTACACGCCCACGAGGATCGCCGCGCCGACGCCGATCCACACGATCATGCCGCAGGTATTGATGGTCTGGGTGAGGCTGTCGCGGATGATGACCACGGATAGCTCGCCGCGCAGTGCCACCAGCAGGACCACTGCGAACACGCCCATGGCCGCCGCCTCCGTCACCGACGCGATGCCGCCGTAGATGGACCCGAGCACCATGGCGGCGATGCACGCCGGCGAGAGCACCGCCTTGAGCGCGCCCAGCCGGGAATGCCCCGGTGCGCGCAGCTCCTCCTCGGAAAGCGGCGGGCCGAGCTCCGGACGCATCAGGCAGCGGGTGAGCACGTACGCAACGTACGAACCCATGAGAATGAGCGCCGGCGTGACCGCGGCAGTGAACAGATCGGCGATGGACTCACTCGCCAGCAACCCGTAGATGATGAGCACGATGGACGGCGGCATCATCGTGCCCAGCGCACCGCCGGCGCAGACCACGCCGATGGAGATATTGCGGTGGTAGCCAAGGCGCAGCATCTGCGGCAGCGCCAGAATGCCGAGCAGCACGATCTCGCCGCCGATGATCCCGGACATGGCGGCCAGGAAGAACGCAACGACGATGGTCTGCACCGCGACGCCGCCGGGCAGTCGGCCCGCGAACACCCGCATGCCGTTGAACAGGTCCCGCGCGATGCCGGAGCGGTCCAGCAACGAGGCCATGAGCACGAACATGGGCACGGCCACCAGCGAGTACTCGGTCACGAAACCGTAGATACGCGTGGTGACCAGTGGCAGCGCATCGGGGCCGAAAAAGCCCAGCGTGAAGAGCAGAGCGACGAGCCCGGTAATGAAAGCCAGTGGCAATCCGGTGAGCAGCAGAGCGAAGATCGAGCCCACCAGCACGTAGGTGGCGGTTGCGATATCCATACCTGCCCCTACCCCCGAGCTGCCGGATTGCCGCCGCGCACGGATTGCCACAGGTGCAGCGCGGCCTGCAGCGTCATCACCAGTGCGGCGAGCAGAATGACGGCCTTGGTGAAACTCGGGAACGGCGGATTCCAGCTCGAGCCCGAGCGCTCCAGCGTCCACTCCCCGGTCGGCGCGATCACCGAATTCGAGACCATGACCCAGGCCGCGTAGGTAATCGCCCCGCAAAAGCCCAGCGTGACGGCATCGTTGAACACGTCGAGCGCACGCCGCAGGCGGGGGCCCGCGGCGTCATAGATCAGGCGCACGCGAATATGGCTGTCCCGCGCCAGCGCCACCGGCCCGCCCAGGCAGAACAGTACAGCCACCAGGAAGACGACCGTTTCGTGAACCCAGGACGTCGGCGATGCGAAGCCGTAGCGCAGGAACACTTCGATGACGCTGATGGCCATCGCCGCGAACGCGAGCCAGGCGATTTCCGGGGCGCTGCGGTTGATCCAGTGATCGAACCGGGTACGCGCGCCGTGCGCGCGTGCGGCCTGGCCGTCCGCCGGCGCGTCCTGCGACCCGGTTACCTCGGCCCGGGAGACGTTGGCGGTCATGATCGCTTCTCCTCCTCGACGGATTCGAGGCCGCCGTGGGCCGCAAGCCGGCCCACGGCGGCGGCGGTTACATCAGGTCACGCTTCTCGAGAAAGGCGACGACGGAGTCGTAAACCTTGCGGGTCATGTCGTTCTTCTCCGCCCACACGGCCCACTCCTTGCGAGCGATGCGGCGGAACTTCGCGCGTTCCTCGGCAGGCAGGTCGATAATCTCGATGTCACCGTTATTGCGGGCCTTGTCGACGGCCTCCATGTCGAGCTGCTGCAGGCGGAAGGCGATGTCGTAGGCCATGTGGTCCACCGAGGTCTCGAGCAGAACCTTGAGGTGCTCCGGCAGCTCGTCCCAGATGTCCTTGTTGAGCGAAACCGCGCCCATGGGCAGGGAGTGAAACCCGGGATAGACCGGGTACGGCGCGAACTGATGCAGGCCGAGCTGCTGGTTATTGGCGAACGTGTTGTAGTCCGCGGCGTCGATCACGCCCTTCTCCAGCGCCGTGTACACCTCCGAGGTGGGCAGATTCACGGGCGTGGCACCGGCGTTGCTGAACACGTTGTTCACCATCCCCTGGGGGGCACGCATTTTCAGCCCTTCGAGGTCCTCGACGCTGCGAATGGGACGGCTCGAGACAAACGACTCCAGGCCGGCGGCAGTAGCGCCGATGAGATGCACGCCATAGGGCTCGACGAGCTCGTTGTACAGCGCCTCGCCGCCGCCATAGTTCATGTACTCGAGAAACTGCATGGGATCGCTCCAGGCGCCCACGAGGTTGCCGAGCATGCCGAACGCAGGATTCTGGCCACTGAAGTAGCTTGGATCCGTGATGTGCCCGTCGAGGACGCCGCTGCCGATGGCGTTCAGCGTCTGGGTATTGGGCACCACCGCACCCACCGGCAGGATCTCGATCTCGATCTCGCCGTCGCTCATCACGTTGACGCGCTCGGCCCAGTCCTTCTGCATCTTGACCAGCGGAGAGCCCGCCGACTCGGTGGTCTGGAAGGTCCACTCATAGGTTGCCGCGTCCGCGGCCGGGGCGGCGGCGAGCGCGCCGGCCGCCAGGCCGACGGCCGCGACGGTTGCGCTAATGCGGCTGGTAGCATCGGGATTTTTCATGGTTCTCCTCTCCTCGCTCTGTGGTCTGCGTGTCGGGCGCAGTCCCGGTGAAGGCGGACCGGCAGCACGGGCCGGCCACGCTCATGGCTTCACTTTGGTTTGGTGACTGCGGCCGTCGTCGTCCGGCAATCACGACGGCCGGCTGGCTACAGCAGATGGCGGGTGGCCAGGTTGCGCATGAGTGCACCCGTGCCGAACGTCCATCGCGGGCATGCATTGGTGGGTCGCACACGGTTCGACAGGGCGCCCAGGCGCGGCTCGGCAATGGTCGTGACGTCACCGGAATGATGGGTGAACCCCTTGTCTGCCTCGTCGCGATCCTGCACGGGCGCGAACGGTGTTCCCAGCAACAGCACCAGGCCGTCCGGGTACTGGTGGTTGTCGTCGATGGTGGCGGTGACCAGGCGCTGCGGATCACGGCTGATCTGCGACATGGCGCTGTTCGCCTCGAGCCGGAAACCGTCGCCACCGACCACTGTCAGCGACACCTCCGCGGCGCGCACGTCATCCAGCTCGTAGCGCTCATCGAACAACCGGATGAACGGGCCCAGGGCGCAGCTCGCATTGTTGTCCTTGGCTTTGCCCAGCAACAGCGCCGAACGCCCTTCCAGATCTCGCAGGTTGACGTCGTTGCCGAGGGTTGCGCCGACGATGACGCCACGGCTGTTCACCGCGAGCGCGATCTCCGGCTCCGGATTGTTCCACTGCGACGCCGGGTGAATACCCACGTGCGCTCCGGTGCCCACCGCCGACAGCGGTTGCGCCTTGGTGAATATCTCGGCGTCGGGACCAATGCCCACCTCGAGATACTGCGACCAAACGCCACGGGCTACGAGCGTCTCCTTGAGCGCCATCGCCGCCGCGGACCCGGGCTCCAGCGTCGACAGGTCCGCGCCGATGAGCTCATGAATGTCGGCGCGGACATCGGCGGCGCGTGCCGGGTCGCCTTGCGCCTGTTCCTCGATGACGCGTTCGAGCAGGCTGGCAATGAACGTCACACCCGAGGCCTTGATGGCCTGCAGATCCACGGGCGCGATCAGGCATGGCCGGTGCGGGTCGTGGGCTGTCGCGTCGGAGTTGGCGAACACCTCCTCCAGCGCCGCCATACGCTCACCCGGGGCGGTTGCCGCCTCGCGGGCCGGGTCGCGGGTTTCCAGCAGGTCGCGCATGGTCGGCAACCGCGGACTGGTGATGTCGTAGACGAAACCGTCACGAACAGTCACCAGACAGGGGCCGCCCCGATCCGGGGACCACGCACGGCCCACGAGACAGGCACGATCCGCATCCCGAGGCAGGACGCCGGCGCCGGTCAGAAGCGGGGAAGGCGTCGACATGGAGAGTCTCCTTGCGATCTCGCGGCAGGCGACGCGGTCACAGCGCGCGTACGGTCGGTACTTCGGTCTCGACCACCGTCATCGGGTTGCGCAACGGCAGTGCGAACGGATTCGCCTCGATCTCGAATACATCACCGTCGCGGGTGCGCACGCCGTCGCTGAAGCTCAACGTGGCCGTGCCCAGGAAGTGCACGTGAATGTCGCCGGGCCGGCGGAAGACCGGGTACTTGAAGTGATGCGCCTCCAGGTTGGCGATGCTGTGGCACATGTTCTCCTCGCCGGTGACGAACGGCTGCTCCCAGATCACCGCCCCGTCCCGTCGCAGACGCGAAACACCGCGGAGGTTCGCGGGCAGCTCGCCGACGAGTAGCTCGCCGCCCAGCGCGCAGGCACGCAGCTTCGAGTGCGCCAGGTAGAGATAATTCTCCCGCTCGGTGACGTGGTCAGAGAACTCGTTGGCCAGCACGTACCCCAGACGGCAGGGCGTACCGTCGGCGGCGATGATGTAGACGGCGGCGATCTCCGGCTCCTCGCTGCCATCCCGGGCAAAACCGGGGGAGACCAGGGCCTGGCCCGGGCCCACCGCGATGGAGCCGTCCCCCTTGTAGAACCACTCCGGCTGCACCCCCATCGTCCCGGCCGCCGGTCTGCCGCCCTCGACACCGAGCCGGAACATCTTCATGGAATCGGTGGGATTGTCCCCGTCCGCCGTAGCCCGATGCATGCGGTCGCGGCCGTCGGCGCTGCCGAGATGCGTCAGACCGGTGCCAGTCATCAGCATGTGGGCCGGATCGGGGTGATGAACGGGGGCGATGACAGCGCCGTCGTTCAGAGCGGCCTCCACGTCCACGTCGGGCCCGCGATCGCAGGTGGCCACCACGTCGGCGAGCGTCCGTCCCTCGTCGGCGGCACGGCGGGCGAGCTCGTAGACGCTGGTGACGCCACTGACCTCATGGCCGCTGACACCGTCGCCCGGGACTGTCACGACCCGTGGCGTCCCCTCGTTTCCCATGATCTGGAGCAGTTTCATGTCGTCGACTCCACGGCGGTTCTCTCCTCACGTGGAACAAACGCTACGGCGCCAGACATAACCATCCAATGCTTAATGGTTTATTTATTTATACGTGTTTTGTTATTAACATGAGATCACTGGGCTGTGTCACGGAGGCGTCGCCATGCGGGATCTGCCAGCGGACTGGTTCCTGCGCATTCGTCTGAAACTGCGTCACATGCAGCTGTTCGTCGCCCTCGACGAGCACCGCAATATCAACCGTGCGGCGGCAAGCCTGAACATGAGCCAGCCCGCCGCCTCCAAGCTGCTGAGCGACCTGGAACACCTGCTCGGGGTCTCGGTGTTCGAACGCCAGTCACGGGGCGTGCGACCAAACTGGTACGGCGAGATCCTGATCCGACACTCGCGAACCGTGCTCGCGGAGCTCAGTCAGGCCGGCGAGGAGCTCAGCGCCCTGCACCACGGCCGCGGCGGCACCGTGTCCCTGGGCACGGTCATGCCGGCGGCGGTGGATCTGCTCACCGAAGCCATGGAAGCGGTCCAGCGCGAACGGCCCAACCTCAAGGTCAGCATCGAGGTGAACGTGAGCCCGCGCCTGATGGAAGGACTGCGCGCCGGGACGTTCGATTTCGTGCTCGCCCGGGCGCCGGAGGTGGAGACCGGCGACGCGCTGACCTACGAAGAGATCAGCGAAGAGCCGCTGTGTTTCGTCTGCCGCCGCCACCATCCCCTCGCCGAGCGCAACATCGTCACCCTCGAGGACATGGCGCCGTACGTGTGGGTGCTGCAACCACCCACCGGCCTGCTACGCCAGCGCGTCGAGCGGCTGCTGCTGGAAAGCGCCGTAACCCCGCCGCGGGACATCGTGGATACGCAGTCCATCCTCGTGTCACTGGCGCTGGTGGAAAAAATGGATGCCATCACGGTGATTTCACGACCGGTGGCGGAATGGCTGTGCGACCCGCAGCGCTTCACCATCCTCCCATTCGAGCCCCGCTTCACGGTCAAGCCCTTCGGCATAGTGTGCCTGCGCGACCGGCCGCTCTCGCCGGGCGCAGCCGCGATGAAAACGACGATTCACGATATCGTCGCCCGGCAGCGCGGCACTGCCGGGCTCGAGGGATGAACCGGTCTCAGTGGCTCTCGCGGGGCACCTCCGCGCCGCGGCAGCCCACGAGGAAATCCAGGTCGGCGCCCTGGTCGGCCTGCTGCACCCGTTCCACATAGAGGCTCTGGTAACCGCCCTCCATGGTATGGGGAACCGGCTGCCACCGCGCCCGGCGACGTTCCAGCTCGGCCTCGTCGACTTTCAGCGCCAGGTGCCGCTCGGCGACGTCGAGCTCGATGGTGTCACCGTCCTCCACCAGCGCCAGCGGTCCGCCGGCCGCCGACTCAGGGGCGACATGCAGCACAACGGTTCCGAACGCGGTGCCGGACATGCGTGCATCCGAGACACGGACCATGTCCCGCACGCCTTTCTCCAGCACCTTGCGTGGCAACGGCATGTTGCCCACCTCCGCCATGCCCGGATACCCCTTGGGGCCGGCCCCCTTCAACACGAGCACGCAGTTCTCGTCCACATCCAGCGCCGGATCGTCGATACGGGCCTTGAAGTCTTCGATGTTCTCGAAGACCACCGCGCGGCCGGTGTGCCGCATGAGGTGCGGCGAGGCAGCGGATGGCTTGATCACAGCCCCCTGGGGCGCGAGATTGCCACGAAGCACGGCGATGCCCCCCTGGTGAAAGACCGGGTTGTCGCGATCGCGGATCACTTCGTCGTCGAAGCACTCCGCATCCCGGAGCTGTTCACCCATGGTGTGCCCCGAGACCGTGACGGCGTCATGATGAAGCACGTCCTCGATCTTCTTCATCACCGCCGGCAGGCCGCCGGCATAGCAGAAGTCCTCCATGAGGTACTCGCCCGAGGGCATGAGATTGACCAGGCAGGGAACGTCCTGGCCGAGCCGGTCCCAGTCCGCCAGATCGAGCTCCACGCCGACGCGGCCGGCGATGGCCAGCAGGTGAATCACCGCGTTGGTGGAACCGCCGATGGCCCCGTTGACACGAATGGCGTTCTCGAACGCGGCCCGGGTAAGCACCCGCGAGAGACGCAGATCTTCCTTGACCATGTCCACGATGCGCCGGCCGGTCAGCCGCGCGAGCCGGTTTCGCCGCGCGTCCACCGCCGGGTAGGCGGCATTGCCGGCGAGCGTGACGCCCAGCGCCTCGGACATGGACGCCATGGTGGACGCCGTTCCCATGGTCATGCAGTGCCCGGGCGAGCGGGACATGCCGCTCTCGGCGGCCATGAACGACTCCTGCGACATGCGACCGCTGCGGACCTCTTCCGAAAACTTCCAGACGTCCGTGCCGGAGCCGAGCGTGCGCCCGCGGAAACGCCCGTTGAGCATCGGCCCGCCGGAGATCAGCGCGGTGGGCAGATCGCAGCTCGCCGCCCCCATGAGCAGCGAAGGCGTCGTCTTGTCGCAGCCGGCCATGAGGATGACGCCGTCCATGGGATTGCCACGAATGGCCTCCTCCACGTCCATGGAGGCGAGGTTGCGGAAGAGCATGGCGGTGGGCCGCAACATGGTCTCGCCACAGGAGAACACCGGGAACTCGAAGGGTGTGCCGCCGGCCTCGATCACACCACGCTTGATATGCTCGACCAGCTCGCGGAAATGCGCATTGCAGGGCGTCAGCTCGGAGAAGGTGTTGCAGATGCCGATCACCGGGCGGCCATCGAAGGCGTCATCCGGCAGGCCGTTGTTCTTCGCCCAGCTGCGGTGGAGGAAAGCGTCCTTGTCGGTACCACCGAACCACGCCTGGCTGCGGTACTGTGATCGCTTGTTTTCGTCACTCATGTGTCCGGATCCCGGTTGTGGCGGCGCGGCGATACCACGCGCTCCGTGGGTTGAGATCTACCGGCGACGCTAGCAATCGCATGTATAACTTTCTAATGCTGGATTAGTGATTAAAAGATACACATTCATGAATATGTAATAGCCAACCATTGGTGGCCCCTTCCGCCGGCCCACGGCGCGGATGCCAAGTGGCGGGCGGATTCCGGGGTTCCCGGGGCGGCCGACGTGCACGGGGCGCTCCGGGAACGCCATAATGGGCGGGTTCATTCGAGCGGCGCCCTGCGCCGATGACGCCCTGGGGGACGGAACCCATGCGCTGGGACACGCGCTGGCGGATCATGGTGGCAGTCATGGTGCCCACCCTGTGCACCGCATTCGCCCTGCTACTGCTGCTAAGCCGCGAACACCTGGATCACATGCGCACCGCGCTCGACCGGCAGGTCTCGCTCGCGGCACACGAAATGCGCGAGCCGGCCCGCGAAGCCCTGCGCAGCAGCGACGACGAGCGCCTGCAAAACCTGGTCGAGCGGCTCGTCGAACGCGATACGGTAGCGGCGGCGACGGTGCACGACACCCGACGCGGGCGCTGGCAGGCGAAGAGCGAGCCGTCTTCGCCACTTCTCTCGGCACTGGGGCAGGCGTTTATCGTCGTGACGGCCTTCCAGGACTTCGACCCATCGCCGGTAACGCTACCGCTGTCACTGGTGACCGGCCCGGACAGATCCGGCCAGCGCCTCGGAGAGCTCACGCTGACGCCGGATCCCGACTGGGCTTACCGCCAGTACGCGGCGGTTCTGCTGCCGCCGGCCGCGCTGGTGGGCGCCATGCTGGTGGTCGCCGCACTGCTCGCCTCCGTCACCGCGAGCAGCATTCGCGCCCCGTTGCGACGGATCACGCGCTTCGCCCAGCGTCTCGAGGAAGGCCACCTGGACGCCCGCCTGCGCGGCGGATCGGAGGGCGAGCTGGGGGAGCTCGAGCGCGCGATGAACGCCATGACCAGCGCACTGCGTGCCAGTCGCGAGGGACTGGAAGATCAGGTCAAGCAGACGACCTCGGAGCTGCGCCAGACGCTGCAGGCGGTGGAAGTGCAGAACGTCGAGCTCGACGTGGCGCGCAAGCGGGCTCTGGAGGCGAGCAAGGTGAAGTCCGAGTTCCTCGCCAACGTCTCCCACGAGATCCGCACGCCCATCAACGGCATCGTGGGCTTCGCTGACCTGCTCTACCACAGCCCGCTCACCGCCGAGCAACGCGACTACGTGGACACCATCCGCGAGTCGTGCAGCAACCTGCTCACCATCATCAACGACATTCTCGATTTCTCGAAGATCGAAGCGGGCAAGCTGGTAGTGGACAGCATCGCCTTCGACCTGCGCGACTGCGTCGAAGAGGTGCTCTCGCTGCTGGCACCGAGCGCCTACGGCAAGGGTCTGGAGCTCGTCCACCTGGTGTACGCGGACGTGCCCACCGAGCTCTTCGGCGACCCGTTGCGGCTGCGTCAGGTTCTCACCAACCTGGTGCACAACGCGATCAAGTTCACGCCCGCGGGGCAAGTGGTCGTGCGCGTGATGCTCGAGGAGGATCATGGCGACCGTGCCGAGATACGGGTCAGCGTTACCGACACCGGCATCGGGCTGAGCGCGGCGGATCGGCACAAGCTGTTCAAGGCGTTCAGCCAGGCGGATACCTCCCTCACCCGCCGTTTCGGCGGCACCGGCCTCGGGCTCATCATTTCGCGCAAGCTCGTCGAGCAAATGGGCGGCACGATCGAGCTGGAGAGCGAACCCGGAGAAGGATCGACTTTCTCGTTCACGGCGGATCTGCTCAAGCAGCGCACCGGCAGCACCGCCGAACCGGCGACACCCCTCGACGGCCGACGCACGCTGCTGGCGGACCCGGACGCGCTCACCCGGCTGGCGCTGCGTCACCAGCTCGAAGGCTGGGGCATGACCGTGGAAGAATCGGCGCCGGATGCCCTGGCGTCCCGTCTCGGCGAAGGCGGCTGGGACTTCGTGGTACTCGGGCTCGGCCGGCGGGAGCTGAACCAGCGTGCGGCCATGCCCGCCCTGGCCAGCGCCCAGCGCCATGGAACGCCGGTCGTGGTGCTGGCGAGCACGGTCGACCGCAACGAGCTGCGCGATCTCTATCAGGCGGGCGCCGTTGTCAGCCTGCCCCGCGCGGTGCGCCGCCAGACGGTCTTCCGAGAGCTTTGCCGCATTGTCGCGCCCGGCGAATTCACCGCACCCGCCCCTGCCCGGCTACCCGGCCCGACCACCACCGTGAAACCATCGGAGCCGGCTGCGCCACCGGCGCCTGCCGGGACAACGGCGCGCGAGGCCGATAACTTCAATCTGCTAGTCGTCGACGACAACGAGATCAACCGCAAGCTCATCACCACGATCGCCGCCCGCAATCACGTGCGCGTGGTCGAGGCCGTGGACGGGCGCTCCGCCGTCGAGGCCTGCCGGCACGAGCGCTTCGACGTGATCTTCATGGACATCCATATGCCCGGGATGAGCGGTGAGGAGGCGAGTCGCCGCATTCGTGAACTGCCCACCGATGGCGAACCACCGCGGATCATCGCGCTCACGGCCAATGCCATGCGTGGCGAGCGCGAACGCCTGCTGCAGGCGGGGCTGGACGACTGCCTGATCAAGCCGGTTACCGAGGAACAGATCCTGCGCGCCGTTCGCGACCCGGAAACCGCAACCGGGCAATCCGAACCCACCCCCGCCCCCGACCCCGAGCCGGACATCGCCTTGCGCGAAATGCTGGTGGCCGAGTTGCCCGAGCACCGCCGCCGCATCCGGGAGGCCTTCCGTACCGGCGATCTGGAGACGATGCGCGAGCGCGTGCACCGGTTGCACGGCGCCGTGAGCGTCTGCCGCCTGCCGGAGCTCAAGGCCGCCTGTGCAGCGCTCGAGGACATCCTGATCGAGGAGGATCGTGTGGGCGTGCCGGCCGGCATGGAGACATTGCTTCGCGCCATCGAGGCAACCCTCGACGAGGACGGCACGCGCCACGCGGGCGAAGGCAGCGGTTGACCCGGCGAAATACGGTTTCTCTCATACCGCGGAACCGCCGGACCGAGTGGACTGCGGACACCGACGGTGCCAAGCTGCTTTACTAAGCTTCTCAGAGGTATTGTCATGTGTCAGAGCACCAGACAATACCTCTGAGAAGATTAGTAGGCAGACCGTATCCGCTGACGCGGTGGAGGTGCCGAATGGGCACCCGTTGGTTGTGGCCGCTTGCCGGCCTCCTGATCCTTGGCGCCGCCGTCATGGCGCCGCTCTCGCAAAGCCCGGCGCGCGAGCTCGCCGCCGACGAGGAAGACATGCACGCCGTCGAGCTCGCCACGGTGGGCGTCGAGACACGCTCCGGCTCGCCGGTGGTGTTGCTGCGGGAGCCGGACTCCGGCGACATCGTGCCGATATTCATCGGCCCCGCCGAGGCGCGCTCTATCCTCATGGCGCTGCACGGCGTCCCGACGCCGCGGCCGATGACACACGATCTGATCCTCGACTTGCTGGAAGCCTCCAGCGCCGAGCTCATCCGCGTTTACGTCGATGACATCGTCAACAGCGTCTATCTGGGAATGCTCGTCCTGCGGCTGCCGGACCGGGAGGAACCGGTCATGGTGGATACCCGCCCCAGCGACGCTCTGGCGCTGGCAGCGCGCACCGGCGCCTCCATCCAGGTGGCCGGGGAAGTGCTCGAGGCAGGGCGGGATCTAACCTTCCGCGGCCTCGAGAACCACCAAGCGGTCACCGCGCTCGGCATCACGGTCGTGCGGGCAACCGAGGAATTGCGGGAGGCCATGGACCTGCCGGACAGCGATGGCGTGCTCGTCAGCCGCACCACCGGAGCGGCCGCCGAGGCGGGCATGGAGCCCGGCAGCCTGATTACCGGCGTCAATGGCGAGACACCGGCAACGCCCATGGACTTCCTGCGCCTGGTGCGCGAGACAACCGAGGGCGAACAAGCCCAGCTCGCATACTGGCAGGACGACGAAGAGCACGCGCTGGCGCTGTCCACGGACGTGCCGACGGCCAGCGGCGACGAGCCGCGTGGCCGCAGTCTGTGAGGCTCGCCTGCTGCCGTCAGCCCTCCAGCACCACGAAGGCGACGGCGTACTCGCGCTCGTCGGAGATGGTGAGATGGCAGCGATGTACGCCGAGCGCGTCGGCGCGCTCGGCAGCGCGGCCGGTGAGCGCCAGGGACGGGGCGCCGCGCCCGTCGTTGCTCACCATCAGGTCATGGAATCCGATACCCGCGGCGATGCCCGTCCCCAGGGCCTTGGCCCCCGCCTCCTTGGCGGCGAATCGGCGAGCGACGAAGGCGGCGAAATCCGCCTGACGCCTTCCATGCGAACGTTCCGCCTCGCACAGCACCCGGCGGGCGAAGCGCGAGTCCGGATCCGCGGCTAGCCGCCTGATGCGGGCAATGGCAACGATATCGCTGCCGATGCCGACGATGCTCACCGCCGGGCGGCCTCGCGCATGAGGCGCTTCATCTCGGCGACCGCCTCCTCGAACCCCGTGAACAACGCCCGTGCGACGATCGCATGGCCGATGTTGAGCTCGTTGAGCCCGGGCAGCGCCGCGACGGCCTCGACGTTGTGGTAGTGCAGGCCATGGCCGGCATTCACTGTCAGGCCAAGGCCCCGGGCATAGGCAACCGCCTCGGCCACCCGGCGCAAGGCCCGATCGGCGCTCTCGGGGTCTGGAGCGTCCGCATACTCGCCGGTGTGAATCTCCACGGTGGGGGCTCCGGCCTCCGCCGCGGCCTGGAGCTGACCATGGTCGGCGTCCACGAACAGCGACACCTCCACGCCGGCCGCGGCGAGTCGCGTGCAGACCTCCCGGGTTCTCGCCACCTGGCCGGCCACGTCCAGCCCGCCCTCGGTGGTGAGCTCTTCGCGGCGCTCCGGCACCAGGCAGCAGTGGCGCGGGCGAACCGACTCGGCGATGCCGACCATCTCGTCGGTCATCGCCATTTCCAGATTCATGCGCGTCTGCAGCACCTCTGCGAGCATGCGAACGTCCCGGTCCTGAATGTGGCGGCGGTCCTCGCGCAGGTGCACCGTGATCCCGTCGGCGCCTGCCTGCTCGGCCAGCAGCGCCGCCTGGAGCGGATCGGGATAGCGCGTGCCCCGCGCCTGACGGATGCTGGCGACGTGGTCGATGTTCACGCCCAGCAGGATGTCACTCGCCATTGACGTCTCCTGTGTCTGTGTCGTCCGGGCGATGCGCCGTTTCGGCGCCACCGCGCTGTTGCCGGCGGTAGAGCTCGCGGCTGCGCAGCGGCCGGTCGCCGATGTGCGGACGCAGCGCCGCGCGCATCAGATCCCGCGCCTCACGACTGCCGGCCACCTCCGGATCGCCGTCGGCGATCCCCAGCAGCACTGCCCCGGAAACCGGCAGCGGCGCCCACTCGGCGGCGCCGAGGGGCCGGGGTCCAGCGTCCAGATCGTAGCGATACAGCCGCTCGCGCTCCAGGGGGTACCCGGCGATGTCATGGGTAAGCTGCAGACCGTAGCCGAGACTGGCGAGCAGATCACGCTCGAACAGGCGCAGCAACGCCGCTTCCGCCCCCGCCTCCATGGTGAGGGCGGTGATGAGCCCGGTGTAGTGATCAAACAGCTCCGGGTGTGGATCCTCCCGGGCGAGCACGCGCATGAGCAGCTCGTTGGCGTAGAAGGCGCTGACCAGCCGCGTTCGCCGGGGCAGACGCGGCGGACCCGCGATCTCCGCCTGATGCAGCGTACCCAGCTCGCCGCGGCCCCGCCAGGACAGGTTCAGCGGCTGGAACGGCTGCAGCACCCCCGGAAGGCTCGAGCGCTGGCGGCGTGCCCCACGGGCGACCAGACCCACGCGGCCATGGTCACGGGTGAAGCATTCGATCAGCAGACTCGTATCACGAAACGCGCGTCGGTGGAGCAGATAGGCCGGCTCCAGCGAGCCGGCGCGAGCGTCGGTCATGTGCTACCCATGGGCGATGGTACCCGTATCGTTCCCGGCGGAGCGCCGGCGGGTCATCCATCTTAGCGCCGGCAGGCGCCGGCGCGCATCATCGCCGCCGGTGCCCTCGGCCGACCCGGCGGGTACCGGAATCCCGACCAGATGGCCGCGCTTGCGCTGTGTGAGCCGACCGGTCCTCCGGGGCGGAACCAGGCGCGGAAGCGTGGAACAGCACCGGGAGCGCCTGCTCGCTCCCGCCGTCCTCCTGAGCGATTGCCTGACGCAGCCGCAGGATCAGCTGTGTCGGCATCGAGCTCGCTCGCCGGGGCTTCATCGGGGCACGCCGCGAGCCCCTTTCTGCTCAAGTGCCTCGGCATGGGTCTCTGCTCCCGGGTTCGCGCTGCGCGTCCGCCGCGGTGTCCGGATCCCGGCGCAGGAGCCAGTAGACGCCGGCGTCGCCCACCTCCCGGAATCCGAGCCGGCGGTACAGCCGCAACGCGGGATTGTTCTTCTCGACGTGGACACTGACCGGCAGGCGATGGGTCGAGCCCTCCTCGATCAGCGCCGCTAGCAGTCCGCCCCCGATACCGGCGTTGCGGTACGCCGGCAGTAACGCGATGTCGACGATGCGTATCTCGTCGGCGCGCCGGTCCACGTACAGGCGTCCGGCAACGCCGCCATCGACCTCGATGACCTGGAAGCTCGCGTCGGGGAAATGGCCCCGGTAGTGGCGGTCCTGGGCTTCGAACTGCATGCGCAGGAACCGGTCCTTGTGCGACTCGCTCCAGGCAAGCAGCGCCAGCTCCTCGGTGCGGGTCGAGGCGTAGATCGCGAAGAGCGCTTCCCGGTCCTCCGCGCTCGTCGGCCTGAGCACCACACGTGCGCTCGCCTTTCCCTCGGTCCCTGTCATGATCGACGTCCGCTCGTCGCCGCCTCTCGCCTGGCAATACGCTCGAGAAGGTCAGTCATGCAACGACATGCTGACTCAGGACACTAGAATTCGCCGTAGCCGAGCGAACGCAGCGCGCGCTCGTCATCGGACCAGCCCTCGCGTACCTTGACCCACAGCTTGAGGTACACGCGGGCATCGAACAGACGCTCCATCTCCTCACGCGCGGCGCGGCCGACATGCTTCAGCCGGCGCCCCCCTTCGCCGATCACGATCTTCTTCTGCCCGGCACGCTCCACCCACACCACGGCGGCGATGCGCCGCAGGCGGCCTTCTTCCTCGAACGCCTCGATTTCCACGGTGGTCGCGTAAGGCAGCTCCTGGCCGAGCGCCGTCATGAGCTGCTCGCGGACGAGCTCGGCGGCCATGAATCGCTCGGAACGGTCGGTGACCTGGTCCTCGGGAAAGAGCGCGGGCCCTTCCGGCAGACGCGATGTGATCTCGCCCTCGAGGGCCTCCAGATTGGTACCGCGCCGCGCGGAGACCGGTACCACGGCCGCGAAGTCGTGGCGCGTCGTGAGGCGCTCGATGAGCGGCAACAGCCTGGATTTCTCCTTGACCCGGTCCACTTTGTTCACCGCGAGGATAACAGGCGCCGAGCGCCCAGCCAGGCGTTTGAGCACCAGGTCGTCGTCCTCGGTCCAGCGCGTGGCATCCACCACGACGACGACCACGTCCACGTCCGCCAGCGCCTGCGAGGCTGCCTCGTTGAGGTAGCGGTTCATGGCGGTGCCGGCGGCCCGGTGCAGTCCCGGGGTATCCACGTAGACGATCTGGGCACCATCGCGGTGGTGAACACCGATGATGCGGTGGCGGGTCGTCTGCGGCTTGCGCGTGACGATGCTCACCTTCTGCCCGAGCAGTGCGTTGAGCAGCGTGGACTTGCCGGCGTTGGGCCGGCCCACGAGCGCTACGAAGCCACTGCGCATCTCGCCGCTGATTTCGTTCATCGGTCGTCCTTTCGCTGCTGCGCTTCGAGGTGCGCAAGCATGTTCTCGGCGGCCTGCTGCTCGGCGTTGCGGCGGCTGCCGGCGACGCCTTCGCTCACCGCCTCGAGCTCGCCGACGCGGCACTCCACCCGGAATGTCTGGTCGTGGGCACGGCCGCGCACGTCGAGGACACGGTACTCCGGCAGTGATAGCCGGCGGGATTGCAGGTGCTCCTGCAGCCGGGTCTTCGGGTCCTTGAGCTGGCGCGGACTCGGTAAATGCGCCAGTCGATCGCTGTAGAGCGCGCTGATCACCTCGCGGCAGGCCGCGAAGCCGCCGTCCAGGTACACCGCGCCGAAAACCGCTTCGAGGGCATCGGCGAGAATCGATTCCCGCCGGTGTCCGCCGGTCTTGAGCTCGCCGCCGCCAAGGCGCACGTGCTCGCCGAGCCCCAGGGTCTTCGCCAGACGCGCCAGCGATTCCTTGTTGACCAGGCTCGCGCGCAGGCGGCTGAGCTCCCCTTCACGCGCCTCGATACGTCGGTGGAAGACTTCGTCGGCGATGACGAAGTTGAGCACGCTGTCGCCGAGAAATTCCAGACGCTCGTTATTGGGGCCGGTCGCGCTGCGATGAGTCAGTGCCCGCGTGAGCAGCTCCTCCTGCGCGAATCGATACCCGAGATTGCACTGCAGTTCGTCGGGGTCCACGTCAGTTCCGCAATACCGCCGTCTTGTGGAAACGGGCCACCACATCCAGGTTGGCGATCAGCGGGCTACGGGTCTCGTACTCCACGCTGATCTGCGTGCCACCGGGCACCTCGGTGAACTCCAGATCCGAGGCATCGACACTGTCGACGTCATTGATGGACAGCCGCCGGGCGAACGTCTCGCGTACGGAGCGCCGGTCGTCGGCGCTGAAGCGTGCCTCGGAGCTCAGATTGCTGAGGATACTCCCCACGTAATAGGACTCCATGTACAGCGGTACCAGACGCATGGCGATGAGCGCGGCGAAAGCCAGCAACACCAGCACCATCACCAGGCCCGCGAATGTCATACCACGTTGTTTCCGCCTCGTTCCCTGCACGGTCAATTCCCCCGGTTCCCTGTATTCACTCAATGGTATCGCCAATCCGGCTCCAGTGTAGGCCGCCTTCTTTCATATCCCAGCTCATCCAGATCAGAAAAGCCTGCCCCACCAGATTCTCCTCCGGAACGAAGCCCCACACGCGGCTGTCGGAGCTGCGATCGCGGTTGTCGCCCATCATGAAGTACGAGTCCTCGGGCACACGGAGTCTCTTCCGCCGGCCCGGCGCGCGTTCGTGAACGAGCAACTGGTGCTCGACCTCGCCGATGGCCTCCCGCCGCAACGACACCAACGGGTTCCCCTGGTATTCGCCGAGCGCGGCCTGCTCCATGAGCTCGCCGTTGATGTAAAGGCGTTTGTCCCGGTAGACGATCTCGTCCCCCGGAAGGCCGACGACCCGCTTGATGTAGTCCTGGGAAGGATCCTTCGGATAGCGGAACACGACCACGTCACCGCGTTCGGGCTCGCCGATGGAGATCACCTTGTTGTGCGCCACGGGCAGGCGGATGCCGTAGGCGAACTTGTTGACCAGGATGAAATCCCCCGGCAGGAGGGTCGGGATCATGGAGCCGGAGGGAATGCGGAACGGCTCGACGATGAACGAGCGGATGACCAGCACCGCGAGTATGACCGGAAACAGTGATCGCGGGAGGTCGATGTACCACGGATCCTTCTCGTCTTTCGCCCGCCGCCGGCGCCAGAGCCTGTCCCAGAACCAGATCACCCCGCTGAACAGGGTGAAGATCACCAGCAATGTCTCGAAATCCAGCATTTGCCTCGCCCGTGGTGCCCGTCTACTTGTTTTGATCCACCTGCAGGACGGCGAGGAAGGCATCCTGGGGAATCTCGACCTTGCCCACCTGCTTCATGCGTTTCTTGCCCTGTTTCTGCTTCTCGAGCAGTTTCTTCTTGCGCGTGATATCGCCGCCGTAGCACTTGGCCGTGACGTTCTTGCGCATCGCCTTGACCGTCGAGCGCGCGATGACCTTCGAGCCCACGGCTGCCTGGATCGCCACCTCGAACATCTGCCGCGGGATGATTTCCTTGAGACGTTCGGTGAGCTCGCGACCACGGCTCTGAGCGTGATCGCGGTGGACGATGGTCGACAGCGCGTCCACGCGGTCACCATTGACCAGCACGTCGAGCTTGACGAGTGAAGCGGCCTCGAAGCGACGGAACTCGTAATCGAAGGAAGCATAGCCGCGGCTCGCGGACTTCAGCCGATCGAAGAAATCGAGCACCACCTCGGCCATGGGCATCTCGTATTCCAGCGAGATCTGGTTGCCCACGTACTGCATGTCCTTCTGCGTGCCGCGTTTCTCCTCGCAGAGCTTGATCACCGCCCCGACGTGCTCCTGCGGCACGAGAATACTGGCATGGATGATCGGCTCGCGGATCTCCTCGATGTCCCCCGGCCCCGGTAGCTGAGAGGGATTGTGAACATGGATCACCTCGCCCTCGGTGGTCACCACCTCGTGCACCACGGTGGGCGCGGTCGTGATCAGCTCCAGCCCGTACTCGCGCTCCAACCGCTCCTGGATGATCTCCATGTGGAGCATGCCCAGGAAGCCGCAGCGGAAACCGAATCCGAGCGCCTGTGACGTCTCCGGCTCGTAGGCGAGCGAGGCGTCGTTGAGGCGCAGCTTGCCGAGCGCGTCGCGGAAGGTTTCGTAATCGTCGGCATTGACCGGAAAGACACCGGCGAACACCCGCGGCTGGACGACCTTGAACCCGGGGACCGGCGACTCCGTGGGCTTGTTGGCATGGGTGAGCGTGTCACCCACCGGGGCGCCGTCGATATCCTTGATACCCGCGACGACGAAGCCCACCCGTCCGGAGGTGAGCGAGCTCCAGGGCGTGCGCTTTGGCGTGAAGATGCCGAGATCGTCCACCTGGAACTCCCGGCCGGTGGACATCACGCGGATCTTGTCGCCCTTCTTGAGCTCGCCGTCGAACACGCGCACCAGGCAAACGACGCCCAGGTAATTGTCGAACCAGGAATCGATAATGAGCGCCTTCAGCGAGCCGTCCGGGTCGCCCTTGGGGGCGGGAATGCGCTGCACCAGCGCTTCGAGCAGATCGTCCACGCCCGCACCGGTCTTCGCCGAGATGTTGAGCACCTCGGTCCCGTCGAGGCCGATGATCTCTTCGATCTGGTGGATCACGCGCTCCGGCTCTGCCGATGGCAGGTCGATCTTGTTGAGCACCGGCAGCACTTCCAGGCCCTGGTCCACCGCCGTGTAGCAGTTGGCCACGCTCTGCGCCTCGACACCCTGGGAAGCATCGACCAGCAGCAGCGCCCCCTCGCAGGCGTAAAGCGACCGGCTCACCTCGTAGGAGAAGTCTACGTGGCCGGGGGTATCGATGAAGTTCAGCTGGTACGTTCTGCCGTCGCGAGCCTTGTACTCCAGCGACACACTCTGCGCCTTGATCGTGATACCCCGCTCGCGCTCCAGGTCCATGGAGTCCAGGACCTGGTCGGCCATCTCGCGGTTGCTGAGCGAGCCCGACATTTCGATCAGGCGGTCGGCGAGTGTCGACTTGCCATGATCGATGTGCGCGATGATGGAGAAATTCCGAATGTGATCCATCGACTGGGATGCCATAGAGACTCCGGTTGCGGACGCACGGGCCATACCAGACCGAAACGCCGCGCCGGGGCTGCCTATGCGGCAGGCCCCGGCGCCTGTTGAAACTTCCGGGAGCGGGCGAACCACGATCGTCGGTTCGAAAGCCGGCTACTCGTCTTCCCGGAGCGACTGCCTCGTGCCGGCACGCTGGCGCTGACCGACACGAGCAGTGCCGGCGAAAAGATGAGTAAGATACGGCTTTCCCGGGCGCGTCTCAAATCAAGGGATGCGAAGCGCGAGAAAGCGTGGCCCGTCACCGCGGCGAACGAGCACCGGCACACTGCGCCCGCCGTCGAGCTCCGCGACAATTCGGCGCAGATCGGCGACACCGGTCACGGGCTTGCGGTCCAGGCGGCTGATCACGTCTCCCGGCTTGACGCCGGCATCGCGCGCCGGCCCCGGTTCAACCTCGGTCACGACGACGCCGGCGATCTCGTCGCCAAGCTCCAGCGCCTCGCGAGCCGCCTCATCCAGCGGCTCGGCGGCAAGGCCGAGTTTCTCGATCCGACCGTCGGGGGCAGCGAGGGTCCGGGGCTCTTCGGGCAACTCGCCGATCCGGATCTCGAGGGTTTCGCGCTCGCCGTCGCGAATCACCTCGACGGGCACGGTCTCACCCACGCCGGTTCGGCCCACCATGGGCGGAAGCGCGCCGGATGTGGGGACCTCGCGACCGTTGAAGCGAACGATGACGTCACCGACCCGAAGGCCGGCATCCGCTGCCGGGCTGTCGTCGATCACCTGCGCGACCAGCGCGCCCTGGGGATGGGACATGCCGAAGGATGCCGCCAGCTCGCGGGTGACGTCCTGAATGAGCACGCCGAGCCAGCCCCGGGAGACACTGCCCCCGCTCTTGAGCTGGTCGGCGACGTTCATGGCGAGCTCCACGGGAATGGCGAAGGACACGCCCATGAAGCCGCCGGTGCGGCTGTAGATGTGGGAGTTGATCCCCACCACCTCGCCATCGAGATTGAACAGCGGCCCACCGGAGTTGCCCGGGTTGATGGCCACGTCCGTCTGGATGAAGGGCACGTAATTCTCCCTCGGCAGGCTGCGCCCGGTGGCGGAGACGATGCCGGCGGTCACGGAGTGCTCGAAGCCGAAGGGCGAGCCGATGGCGAGCACCCACTCGCCCACTTCGAGCTCGGAGGAGCTTCCGATCGCCGCCACCGGCAGCGACTCGGCGTCGATATCCAGCAACGCCAGGTCGCTGCGCCGGTCCACTCCGACCAGCTCGGCGGTGAACTCCCTGCGGTCGCTCAGACGCACGATGATCTCGGAGGCGTTGCTGACGACATGGTGATTCGTGAGGATGTAGCCGTCGTCGGAAATGATGAACCCGGAACCCAGCGACTCATTGGGGATCGACGGCCAGCGCGGCCCGTCGTCTTCCTCGCCGAGGAAACGGTCGAAGAAATCGCGGAACGGGTGGTCCTCCGGCAGTTTCGGCATTCCCTGGCGACCGCCGCCGGATTCTTCCGTGCGCGGCGCGCGGGTGGTGCTGATGTTGACGACCGCGGGGCTATTCGCTTTCACCAGCTCCGTGAAGTCAGGCAGGTTTGCCCCGGCAACGGCTGCCAGCGCCCACGCCGGCCAGCATGCGAGCAGGAGCCAGGCACAGGTGGCCGCACGGATTCGCCCTCGCATTACCCTCTCTCCTCGGTTGGCGCAAGCACTTCGAGTACGTGGACGGTGGGCGCGCGCGCCGGCAACCGCCCGATGACCACCCACCAGGCGACGAGCGCCAACAGGCCGCCCGGCACCGCTCCGGCATCCGGCGGACCGCCAAGCCGGTCGGCCAGGATATGCCCGACCATCGCGCCCGTCAGCAGCCACAATAGTGGCAGCAGATACACGACCATCGAGCCCGTGAGCAACAGTCGTTCCCGAATGCCGAGCACGACGGCATCCCCGACCCGGGCCGGCACATCGCAGGCGATACGAAGCGGGCGGCGTCCGCGGGCGAGAAAGCTGCTCAGCGCTCCGGTGCCGCAGCCGCTGCGCACGGCACAGCCGTCACAGGTCGCCGTCGGTGTGGTCTGAACCCAGAGCACGCCGGGTTCCACCGCCACGACCTCGCCGCGCTCGGTGATCACGGACTCCCCGCCCCCGGTTCGAGCGTCAGTGACTGCGCCACCTCGATAACCGCGCGCGCCGGCACCTCGCCGACGACGACCACCTGGCGCCCGCCCACGACTCGACCGACGGCGGTCAGGCCCCCCATGCGTGAAAGCCCGTCGAAGGGCGCCTCTTCGTCGTCCAGCGCGCTCACGTACACTGAGATCGCCGTGAGCCCGTCGGAGTAGAGCTGGTGCTCCACCGGCTCATCGCTGACGACTGGGATGCTGCGCCGTTCGCTCAAACGCAACTCGAAACCGGCGGGCACGAAACCCGGGCGCCAGGTGGGCTCGAAGCCCAGCTTTTCCGGCTGCTCCTCCGGCGTGCGGTACCAGGTGTACCCCTGGCCGGAATAGCGCGGCTCCAGCCAGGCTTCGGGAATCCGCTCAGGCAGCTCGAGCTCGGTGAACATGATCTGCTCGAGCACCTCGCCGCCATGGACGAGGTCCGCGCGCAACATCAGACCGGTCGCACCGTCCACCCAGAACCGGTAGCCGTAGCGATATGCGTCACCGGCTTCGATGCGGATACGCCGGGCATCACGCCCGGCGATGCGGACGTCGCCACTGGCGCTCAGCCGGTAATGACGCCCGATGCGGTCGAGATCGTCCGGCAGGACACTGTCGAGGGGGTTACGCGTACGGCGGCGATCCACCATGACGCTGTTGCTGTCGGGGAGGATGCACGTCACCCGGTCGCCATCGCGAACGATTTCACGCGCCACCCCGGTGAGTGAGTACAGGCGCTCGCGCTCGGCACCATTGCCGCCGCGATGAACGATACGCATGGCCTCGAGGGTATCGGTCCCCTGACGATAGACGAACACCCCCGTGTAGTTCGTACCGCGCATGGCGTGAACCATGCGTTCCAGTGCTTCACGGGCCAAGGCCGTGTCGGCACGGGCCTGGCCGACACAGCCGATGAACGCTGCCAGCGCGACGCCGATCCATGGCAGGACGGGCCTACTGCGAACGCTCATGCCCGGCGATGCGCACGTAATTGAGCACGCCGCCCGGTCCGGAGACGGTCGCATTCTCACTGTGGTTGACCAGGTAACCGTTCAACCGCTGCTGGACCTGCGGATCGAGGCGCTGCCACTGCTCGCGCGCCTGCGTACCACTGTTCTCGCCCACCGACACCGTGCGCGCCAGCTCGCCGCCCGCAGGGCTCGCCTGGGGCGAGGGTGCGCTCGCGACCACCGCCGGAGCGCCGCTCGAGGGCGTGCGTGCGGTCTCCGGTGTCGACCAGAGCGTCACTGCAATAACCGCCACGGACGCCGCGATCGCTGCGCCGGCTGCCGGCCGGCCCAGGCGCATCGCCCAACGTCGGGCAGACCCCGTGCCTTGCGGTGAGACGGGTTCCTCGGCAAGCGGCGCCTCGTGTTCCAGCGCTTCGGCAACACCGGCGGCCACCCCGCCGTCGACGGCGTCGGTCAGGCCGCCGTGGAGCGACTCGCGGATGGTGTAGTAGCGCCCCAGCCGGGCAACGAGCTCGGGATCGCGGCTGATACGCCGCAACAGCAGTGGCGCCTCCTGCTCGGGGAGCTCGTCGTCGGCCAACGCCGACAGTTGTTCGTCGATGCTCTCACTCATATCCGTCACCTGTCGCCTCCGACAGTAGCGGTCGCAACCGCCGGTCAATCGCCTCACGTGCGCGGAAAATGCGCGAACGCACCGTCCCGATGGGGCAATCCATGGTCTGTGCGATCTCTTCGTAGGTCAGCCCTTCGAACTCACGCAACGTAATGGCCATGCGCAGATCCTCCGGCAGATCCTCGATGGCATCCATCACCGTCTGCTGGATCTCGTCCCGCCGGGCAAGCGCCTCGGGTGTCTCGTGATCCTTCAACGGCGAATCCACGTCATAACGCTCGGCATCCTGGGCGTCGACGTCATTGTCCGGCGGACGCCGGCCCTGCGCGACCAGGTAGTTCTTGGCCGTGTTGATGCCGATACGATACAGCCATGTGTAGAAGCTGCTATCGCCACGGAAGCGCGGCAGGGCGCGATACGCCTTGATGAACGCCTCCTGGGCCACATCCATCGCCTCCGCCTGATCGTGCACGTAGCGCGAGATCAACTTGACCAGCTTGTGCTGGTACTTCTGCACCAGCACGTTGAAGGCCTGCTTGTCGCCGGCCTTCACCCGCGCTACCAGCTCCGAGTCCACCCGGGAATCGGCCATCAGCCGCAGCCCCGTGCGACCGTCGCTGGGTAGTGCTCAATGCGGTAGACAGTGGGGATCATCGATAGTTCGCGATTTTGACAGCGTCTTGGAGTGTGGCCCGGGCTCACGTGCCGGCGCATGCCTGTGGCATGCTACATGCTTTCGAGCCCTTATCACGGCGCAGGCGAGCCGCCCGAACAGCGTCGTGAGCGTAGCCGATAGCCGAGAACGGGTGCAACTAGTGTCCTGCATCAACATTTCGTGGTGTTCCTGCGCGTCACCCCGCCGCTGTCACGAGGCGGCGGCGCGAAGGCGCGGTGGGCGCCACGTCGAGCGACGCCATGACGCGCCCCAGGGATCGCCCCGGGTACGCCAGGGGATGTTGCGCCCTCTCGCCACGGGCCCCATTACGACTCGTCACCGCGCCCACGACCCGGCGGAACCGGGGCGCTCGGAAATACAACGAAACACTGATACAGGACACACTGGATGACCGACGCTGTGGAACGCTTCGACGTCCTCATCATCGGCAGCGGCGCGGCGGGCCTGACCCTGGCCCTGCGCCTGCCGGAGCACGTGAGCGTGTGCATGCTCGCCAAGGGACCGATCGGCGAGGGCTCGAGCCTCTACGCCCAGGGTGGCGTTTCCGCTGTGCTCGAGGCGAGTGATTCGGTCGACGCCCATGTCGCCGATACCCTGGACGCCGGTGCGGGACTCAGCGACGCCGAGACAGCGCGCTTCGTGGCCGAGCGCGGGCATGCGGCGATCGAGTGGCTGGTGGAGGCGGAAGTCCCGTTCTCGCGCCATCGCCGCGACGACGGCACCGAGGCGCTGCATCTCCATCGCGAAGGGGGGCACAGTCATCGCCGGATCGTTCACGCCGCCGATGCCACCGGACATGCCATCACGACCACGCTCGAGGCCCAGGTCCGCGCCCGCCCCAACGTGACCCTCATGGAGCACCACCTCGCCGTGGACGTGATCACCGCGCGCCGCCTCGGCCACGAGGCCGACCGCTGCCTGGGGGCATACGTGCTCGATGCGAGCGGCAAGCGCGTCAGGGCAATCGCCGCACGCTGCGTGGTGCTTGCCTCCGGCGGCGCCAGCAAGGTCTACCTGTACACCAGCAACCCGGACGGCGCCAGCGGCGACGGCATCGCGATGGCCTGGCGAGCCGGCTGCCGGGTGGCAAACATGGAATTCAATCAGTTCCACCCCACCTGCCTGTACCACCCGCGAGCGAAATCATTCCTCATCAGTGAAGCGGTGCGCGGTGAGGGTGCACGGCTGCTGTTGCCCGACGGCAGCCGCTTCATGGATCGCTTCGACGAACGCGCCGAGCTCGCCCCACGGGATATCGTCGCCCGTGCCATCGACCATGAAATGAAGCGCCTCGGCGCCGACTGCCTGTACCTGGACATCAGCCACCGCGACGCGGCATTCGTGCGCGAACACTTTCCCACGATCTCGGAGAAACTCCGGGATTACGGCATCGACATGACCCGCGAGCCGATTCCGGTGGTACCGGCGGCACACTACACTTGCGGCGGCGTGGTGGTGGACCGTAACGGCCGAACGGACATCCCCGGTCTCTACGCCATCGGCGAGTGCACCTATACCGGTCTCCACGGCGCCAACCGGCTCGCAAGCAACTCCCTGCTCGAATGCCTCGTCTACGGCACGGCCGCCGCGGACGACATAGCCACCCGCCTTGCGGCGGATACACAGGCGGCGCCAGTACCGCCGGCATGGGACGAGAGCCTGGTGACCGACTCGGATGAGCAAGTGGTGGTGAGCCACAACTGGGACGAAATCCGGCGGTTCATGTGGGACTACGTGGGCATCGTGCGGACGAACAAACGCCTGGAGCGCGCACGCCACCGGATCGATCTGCTTGCCCGGGAGATCGCCGAATATTACGGCAACTTCCGCATCACCGCGGATCTGGTGGAGCTTCGCAACCTCGCCGTGGTGGCGGACCTGATCATCCGCTGCGCGCAAAGCCGGCACGAGAGCCGGGGCCTGCACTACACGCTGGATCACCCCACGCCGGATGAACGCCGCCCGCCCCGTCCCACCGTGCTCGTCCCCGAGCCGCCGCGACCATACCGCCGACTACGCGGCCGGCTCTGAGGCCGGAAGCCGGGCGAGCGCCCGGCGCAGGCCGCGCCAGTCGTCGCAACCGTCCCGGGCCACCACGAGGGTCGCCCGCCCGGCCACCGTCTGCCAGCGCAGTGCGAGAAACGGGCCGATCACGTGTGTGGCGATGACGTGCCCTTCGTGTGACCCCCGCGAGGTTCGCACGCGCATGTGCCCATTCGTACGCAGTTGGAGCGCACGCGCCATGCGCCCTCGCCAGGCGTAACGCACGAGAGAATGGACGAGTGAGCCCAACACCGGCGCGAGCCAGATCACCCGCTCCGATACCCGCCAGTGCGGCGAGGCGAACGCCGGGGTCAGCGCCACGAGGTGGGTGCCCAGAATGGTCGCGACGAGCAGGGGCGATATCCGCAGATGCCCCTCATACAGCCGCGCGGATGCGAGCGACGATGTCTGCGAGGGGCCCATCCGTGGGACGCTCCCGGTCGCTCAACAGCCAGTCGATGAGGCGGTCGTCCTCCTCTTCCAGCAGGCGCTGGAACGCCGCCTGCCCGGCCTCGTCGAGGTGTGGGTAGTGCCGGTCGAGGAAGCGCTCGAGCATGACGTCGAGCTCCTTGGTGCCGCGCCGGCACCGCCAGCGCAGCTTCGACGTCTGCGACATGCCCCGTGCCCTCAGCGCCGCGCCACCATGAGCTTCTTGATCTCGGCGATGGCCTTCGCGGGGTTGAGCCCCTTGGGGCACACCGAGGTGCAGTTCATGATCGTGTGGCAGCGGTAGAGCTTGAACGGGTCCTCGAGCTCGTCGAGGCGCTCACCGGTGGCCTCGTCGCGACTATCGGCGATCCAGCGATAGGCCTGCAGCAGAGTCGCGGGGCCGAGGTAGCGATCCGGGTTCCACCAATAGCTCGGGCAAGAGGTGGAACAGCAGGCGCACAGGATGCATTCGTAGAGACCGTCCAGCTCCGCGCGGTCTTCCTTGGACTGCAGGCGCTCGTGGTCCGGCGGCGCGGGCGTCTCGGTCTTCATCCAGGGCTGGATGGACGCGTACTGGGCGTAGAAGTGCGTCAGGTCGGGCACCAGGTCCTTCACCACCGCCATGGAGGGCAGCGGGTACACGCGCACGTCACCGTCGACCTCGTCGATGCCCTTGATGCAGGCCAGGGTGTTCTGGCCGTCGATGTTCATCGCGCACGAACCGCAGATCCCCTCGCGGCAGGAACGGCGGAAAGTGAGCGTCGGGTCGATCTCGTTTTTGATCTTGATCAGCGCGTCGAGCACCATCGGCCCGCAACTGTCGAGATCGACCTCGTAGCTGTCGAGGCGCGGGTTCTCACCGCCGTCCGGATTCCAGCGGTAGACCTTGAAGTGCTTGACGTTGTGACTACCACCCTCCGCCTTGAAGGCCTTGCCTTCCTTTACGCGAGAGTTGGCCGGCAGACTGAACTTTGCCATCTCGTGAACCTCTTCGCAGACGCTTGACCGAAACGATGGATGCCGCAGCGCGTCGAGGGCCAGTCGACTGTCCCCGGGCCCTTCGCGCCCGGGGGACAGTCCACAGGCCCTAGTAGACGCGCTTCTTCGGCGGAATGACTTCCATCTCGTCGGTCAGGGTGGTCATATGCACCGGACGGTAATCGATGGTCACCTGACCCTTGTCGCCCAGCCAGGTGACGGTGTGCTTCATCCAGTTGTCGTCGTCGCGCTCGGTGTAGTCCTCGCGCGCGTGAGCACCGCGGCTCTCGGTGCGGTTTCGCGCCGACTGCACGGACGTCACGGCGTTGGCGAGCAGGTTCTCGAGCTCCAGCGTCTCGACCAGATCGGTGTTCCAGATGAGCGAGCGGTCCGAAACCCGGACGTTGTCGAACGCCTGGAAGATCTCGTCGATCCGGTTGCAGCCCTCCTCCAGCGTCTCACCGGTACGGAAGACCGCAGCGTAGTTCTGCATCGTCCGCTGCATGCGGTCGCGCAGCTGCGCGGTGGGCTCGTCGCCGTCAGCGTTGCGCAGGCGGTCCAGGCGGCCGAGGGCGAGCTCGGCGCTGTCTTCCGGCAAGGGCTTGTGGTTACTGCCGGCTTCGGCGACCACCTCGGCAGCGCGGATGGCGGCCGCGCGGCCGAAGACGACCAGGTCGAGCAGCGAGTTGGACCCCAGACGGTTGGCACCGTGGACCGACACGCAAGCGGCCTCGCCGATGGCCATCAGCCCGGGCACCACGGCGTCCGGGTCGCCGTCCCTCGGGGCGACCACCTCACCGCGGTAATTCGTGGGGATGCCGCCCATGTTGTAGTGAACCGTCGGCAGCACCGGGATCGGCTCCTTGGCGACATCCACCCCGGCGAAAATGCGGGCGGTCTCCGCTATACCGGGCAGGCGCTCGTTGATGACCTCGGGGCCGAGATGCTCCAGGTGGAGGTGGATATGATCGCTTTCGGCGCCGACGCCGCGCCCCTCCCGGATCTCTATGGTCATGGAACGACTGACCACATCGCGGGAGGCGAGGTCCTTGGCGTTGGGGGCATAGCGCTCCATGAAGCGCTCGCCATCGGAGTTGGTCAGATACCCCCCCTCGCCGCGCACGCCTTCGGTGATCAGGCAGCCAGCGCCGTAGATACCGGTGGGGTGGAACTGGATGAACTCCATGTCCTGCACCGGCAGTCCGGCGCGCAGGGCCATCCCGGCACCGTCGCCGGTGCACGTGTGCGCGGACGTGCAGGAGAAATACGTGCGCCCGTAGCCGCCGGTGGCGAGTACCACCATGTGGGTGCGGAAGCGATGGATCTTGCCGGTGGCCAGCTCCAGCGCGATCACGCCACGGCAGGCACCGTCGGCGTCCATGATCAGGTCGATGGCGAAGAACTCGATGTAGAACTCCGCCTCGTGCTTGAGCGACTGCTGATACAGCGTGTGCAGGATGGCGTGACCGGTGCGGTCGGCCGCGGCACAGGTCCGCTGGGCACGACCCTCACCATAATGCGTGGTCATGCCGCCGAACGGCCGCTGGTAGATCCGGCCTTCCTCCGTGCGTGAGAACGGCACGCCGTAGTGCTCCAGCTCCACGATCGAGGGAATGGCCTCACGGCACATATACTCGATGGCGTCCTGGTCGCCCAGCCAGTCGGACCCCTTGACCGTGTCGTAGGCGTGCCAGCGCCAGTCGTCCTCGCCCATGTTGCCGAGCGCGGCGCTGATGCCACCCTGAGCGGCCACCGTGTGGCTGCGCGTCGGGAAGACCTTGGTCACGCAGGCGGTCTTGAGCCCCTTCTCGGCCATGCCGAAGGTCGCCCGCAGACCGGCGCCACCGGCACCGACGACGACCACGTCATAGGTATGGTCGATGATCTCGTAATCACCCGCCATCGATCAGCCTCCCACCGCAACGCGCAGCACCGAGATGACGCCCAGCAGGCCCAGCACTACGGCAGCAAAATTCACGACCACGATCAGCGCCTTGCGCAGCGCCTCGTGCTCCACGTAATCCTCGAGAATGACTTGCGCTCCAAGCGCCCCGTGCCAGAACGTCACGCCGACGACCAACGTCATCAGCACGGCGTTGAGCGGCGCGGAGACCCAGGCCGCGGCCGCGTCGTACCCGCCGCTGCTGATGGTCGCCACGCCGATCGCGAACCACAGCGCGAGCGGCACCAGCGCGATCGCGGTCAACCGCTGCAACCACCAGTGCGTGGTGCCGTGATGTGCCGACCCGAGGCCACGGGCCTGCTTGATGGGAGTTCGGAAGTTCATATCTGCCCCCTTAGCCGGCGCCTAGGCGCTCCAGGCAACGATCCATGCGAGAAGGGTGAGCACACCGGCGGCGACGATGGCCGCCACGCCGGTCTTCTTCGCGGTTTCCAGCTCGAACCCGTAACCGGCGTCCCACACGAGATGGCGGATGCCGTTGCACAGGTGATAGAAGAGCAGATAAGTCCACACGAACATCAGCAGCTGAATGAACCAGTTACCGACGAACGCCTGAGCTGCCGCGAAGCTCTCCCGGCCGCCCGCCAGCGCTGCCAGCCAGTAAACGAGCACCAGCGCGCCCACCGCGAGCAGCGCCCCCGAGATGCGATGGCTGATCGAGGTGATCGCCGTCAGCGGCAGACGGTATATCTGCAAATGGGGGGAAAGCGGCCGATTATCGGTATGCATGGTCTCGCTCCGCTTTAGTTATTGGGTAGTTCAATCATGGCCGGCGGGTAAATTAAACGGCTGCCCTTCGCCATGCAAGTGTCTTGCACTGCACCACGCCAAATTGTCGACACAATTACAATACAATTGTCGGCAATTTTTATGGCGCGTTGTCTTCCCTGATTTGACACGATGGCCACTGCAACAGGATCAGAAATCGCTGCACCGGCCGTTGCGCTCCCAGTCGCCATACCGCGTCGGCTCCGGCCCTCGCTGGCCGCCGATCTCCCGCGGCCAGGTCTCGGGCTCGTCCCAGTTCACCGCCTCCGGCGTGCCCCCGGTCGACTGGGTCTCGTCGGCGGTGGTCTCGGACTCGGATCGGTGGTCTGCAGGGTCCACCGGCGTGCGCTCGTGCTCGTCGCTCATGGCCACCTCTGAGGGTTACGTCTGTAGGGTTACGTCGCGGTCGCCCCCGCGATCGTGCGAGAATCCGGGAATCCTGTTGCGGGCATCGCCGCCGTCCAAGCGCTGGTTGAATTGTGCACGACCGGCGATCGCTCGCCCACGTTCCCTACTATAGGAGGTGCCGCCGCGCTTATGCATTCGACCTGGAGCGAGATTCTCGACGGCAACGCGACGCCCGACGGGGGGATCCAACTCGGTGCGACGCCCGACGAGCTCGAACGCCTCGAGACCGCACCGGTGGTCGCGCCCCTCACCGACACGGGTGTCATCCGCGTGACCGGAGCTGACGCGCCCGCCTTCCTGCACGCGCAATTCACCAACGCCATCGACGACATGCAGGCGCCTTCGTCCCGGCTCGCCGGCTGGTGCAATCCGAAGGGCCGATTACTGGCGCTGCTGCGGGTCATCCGTACCGATGACGGTTTCCTGCTCCTGTTGCCCCGGACGCTGGTCGCAAGCGTTGTCAAACGCCTGCGCATGTTCGTGCTCCGCTCGAAGGTCACCGTCGAGGACGCCAGCGAGGCGGTCACCGTCACGGGAATCGCCGGCGCGAGCGCGAGCATGCTCCTCGCGGAGGTCATTGGCACGCCACCAGGCGCCGGCGACGAGGTCTCGACTGCCGGCGACCTCATCGCCGTGCGCCTCGCCGACATGACGCCACGCTGGCTGCTGATCGCCCCCGCATCGCAGACGCCCGATCTGTGGCGCACCCTAAGCGGCGGCCTCGCGGCGGTGGGAACCGCCATCTGGCGCCTGCTGGATATCCGCGCCGGGTTGCCGGAAGTGGTTACCGAGACCCGGGAACGGTTCGTTCCGCAGATGGTCAACCTGGAGCCGCTCGGCGGCCTCAGTTACGAGAAAGGCTGCTATCCCGGACAGGAGGTCGTGGCCCGGATGCACTACCTGGGGCAGCTCAAGCGCCGGCTATACCGGCTGCACGGCGCCGGCGATCCCCCCGCGGCGGGCACCCGTGTGAGCGCCGGCGACAAGGAAGCCGGCGAGCTCGTCTCCAGCGCCCCTTGTGGCCCCGACGTATTCGAAGCGCTCGCCGTGCTGCGAATCGACACCGCCGACAGCGGCACACCGCTGACCGTCAACGATCGCAACCTGGAAATCGCGCCATTGCCCTATACGCCCCCCGGGGAAGGCGAATAGCCAGCCATGTCACGTCCGGCGCCCCTGCTGGGCGCCGGACGCAGCGGATCTTCACCGCACGGATATGTGGCAATCCGTCACCCCGGCATAACGGCCACTACAGTCCGACTCAGGGGTGAATGACAGGAACAGGGAGGACATCAACGTAACGACCACGATGAATGCAATGAAAAACACGACTCCCTGAAAGAACGCCTTCCGGTTCCGCGCCTTCCGCCACTCGATCTGCGCCGCCCGGTATACATCGTCGATACACGCACCACAATGCGCGCACTCAATACTGTTCTCGTCGTTGAACAGACCACAATCCGGACAGCTCAGATGCGGCGCCCTCGATGTGGGGCCTCGTAGCATCGTTACCTCCTTGTCTACGGTTATGCGCTCGCTTGACATGGCCTCGCCACGCCGGCGCTCCCGCGCCTTGCCGAGACACCGCGCAGTGGCGCTGAGATCTGGCAATACGTTCGCAAAGGTTAGTAACACTCGGCTGCGAAATGTCGCTTTGCCCTCCCGCTCAACGCCAGCCACAATCCCAGCGTCAAACAGACGGCCGCAAATAACCCGGTAGGCGCGAAGTGGGACAACGCCCTTTCGCCTACCATCCAGGTCGCCCACAGAAACACCATCGCCGACAGGCCCCCGGCGCAAAGCAGGCACAACACCGAGAGAACACGCCCCACTCGGGGTCGCACGACAATACCTATGTGTCGGGTCCCCGACGATTGCATAGACCCGTCACGATATGCATTATGGATGGGTCGCGAGGTGATGCATGCGTTGAT